>CAZWHH010000001.1:0-32121 GCA_964633615.1 uncultured Bacteroidales bacterium
TGATAATCAAACGTTTATAAGACAAAACCCATGTATTATAATTCAAATAATCATTCAATATCCTTTACTGAAACAGATTATTCAAAATTAACCAGGATCATAAAACACTTAATTCACCAGGTGGATATGCCTCAGTTGGGCTTATATTCAACAATAAACCCTGATGAATTATGGATTAGTCTTATCTTTCAATTTTGCACTGTCAGTGGAAAGAGAATGACAGAGGACCTTCGGGAGGATGAAAAAAGACTGATTGAATTTGGAGAAAAGCTAAATTTCAGACTCCTTTCTTCAATGAAAAATAACCGGGAAGAATACATTTCTAACGTGTTAAAAAAATATAAAGCCACGAGTTTTTACAACAAGCAGGCTGAAAGAATAGAAGATGTGTTGAACAGCCGAAATGTCATAGATAAAAATCAGTTTATCCTGCTGAATGACATAGATCATAACCGCCAGAACTATGAAGAAATTCGCGGGCTATTAATGACTCGTGTCCCCCATTTTAAAATAAAAAGCGCTTCAGGGTTTATGATTGAAAATGGGTTATCCATTGACATCATTGAAATAAGCACAAGAATCGGGGAAGTATTAAACAGGCATTTTAATTTAAATTTGGATCATCGTAAAATTCAAACCAGCCGTAAAACTTATGAAATCATTGAGAACGCATTGCGGAAAGCTTGCAACAGATTGGGTATACCTTTGGCCTGTTTAAGCAGAATGTTGTTTTATTACAGTGAAAAAGATACCATCTCCTATATATTAGAAGATTTATAGGATCTGCTGTTCTATATCTTAAACTCATTCTAACCCGGACTTTGTAATAACTGCTCTCTTTTTATAAAAGATCCCAAAGAATTTCCCCTTTTTTGTTAAGATTCAGGTTGTTCTTTCAGGGTTTACCCGTCAATTACAACTTAACTTTTAAGTTCTTATTCTTGGTTGCTCATAACCTGACAAAACCAAAATAGAAAATTATGTGCTCTTTTAGCTATTTCTCTATGTCCGCACATATTCGTTCCCTGACTTTCCTCCTGCATTTTCGACAATTTTCTGCGAAAGTTGCTGATGCTGTTTTATGAGCGATTTTTCATCGATGTGGTCTATTGTCCCGTCACGAACAACAATCTTACCCTCAACAATCACATAATCGAATGGTTCCATGGCTACAGAAAACACCAGAGCAGCGAACGGATCGTGCAAGGCCCCTGAATATTCAACTCTATCCATAGAGATGAGATTCAGATCTGCTCGTTTCCCTACACTGATTTGTCCGATATCCGAACGATTTAACACATCGCTTCCGCCCCGTGTAGCCATGTAAAAAACATCCTCGGCTGTCAGCCATTTTTCCTGTTCGCGAAGTCGTGAAAGAAGCATAGCGTTACGCAGCTCCATCAGCATGTTCGAAGAATCATTAGAGGCGGAACCGTCAACACCTAAACTCACTTTTGCTCCTGCCTGCAATAATTCTTTAATTTTTGCAATTCCTGAACCTAAGCGCATATTGGAGGTAGGACAATGAGTAACACCCATCCCGGCCCTTCCTGCCAATTCCACTTCTTCATCGCTTAAGTGAATTGAATGTGCAAACCATGCATTTTCTCTAATCCATCCGAGGGACTGAAGATAAGCGAATGGGCGCATGCCATAATTTTCAATACAGAATTCCTGCTCATCAAGTGTTTCAGCTAAATGAGTATGAATCTGCAAATTGTACTCCTTTCCCTTTTCTACCGTTTGCTTCATAAGTTCTGGGGTTACTGAAAAAGGAGAACATGGGCCCAATGCAATGCGTGTCATTGCACCCGGGGCATCATCATGGTATTTATTGATCAGGCGAACCGTATCTTCTTCAATAGTTTTTTCCGATTGTATGACATCATCGGGAGGCAATCCTCCATCCGATTTTCCCAATGACATGGAACCACGCGTAGGTTGAAATCTCATCCCCAACTCCCGGGCTGCTCTAATCTCTGCATCAATCAATTTGCCAGAGGTAGTTGAAGGGAAAAGGTAGTGGTGATCAGAAGTAGTGGTACAGCCGGATTTTAACAATTCCACCATGGCAAGTTTTGCTGCGGTGTAAACCGCTTCCTCTGAAATTTCGCGCCAAATCTCATAGTGTGCAATTAACCACTGAAACAAACCCTCATTCTGAACATTGAAAATATTCCGTGTCAGAGTCTGGTAAAAATGATGATGCGTGTTAACAAAACCGGGAACAACAACCATCCGGCTGGCATCAATTTCCTCATCGGCATTTCCGTCATAGGGTTCAGGACCGGCAGAGCATATAATCCCATCTTCAATATATATATGTCCACCTTTAAAAGCATTCACCATATCATCAGTGCCATATTCACCATCCATACGGGCACAAAGCATCGGGTCCTTAATTAAAATTGATTTGCTCATGATTTTCGGAGTTTAATTCTAATAATTCCTTTGAGTTGTCGCAACAACTGCGACGAAAATTCGCAGCAAACGGAACAAAAAATATACTTCTAATTTATAAACTAAAGTAAAACAAGATCAAGTATTTGAAATCAAACCAAAAATAATTGACATTTGGCCCGATTCATTTCTAAGATAATTATATCCAAATCCGCAAATTACTTCATCAAAGCATTGAATTCATTGATTACTTTATCGATTTCAGGAACCATCTTATGAATTTCCGCCCAGTAATCCCGGTAATTATACCATTGATCATTCAAGTCTTTCAACTCACGTCCCTGTTGTTCAATCCATGTATAATACTTCAGGTTATGAACCCGCTTCCTTTCGTAGTGAGTTAATTCCAGCGTATGATCAATGCCCAGGTTCATTAGATGATCGTAATCTTTTGCAGCTTCTTCACGCTTATAAGAACCATGTGCCTCGTGCATCTCCTCCATACGGGAATCATATAATTCCATAGAATCCGTAAAAACAGTCAACACCACATCTTCCTTAGTAAGCTCGTAGTATTTTGCGTATTTTATTGCCGACAGCACATTTCCTATGGAAGAAATGCCCATTAAATCAAGCTGATCAATCAGTTTTTGATCAATACCTTGTTCAGCCAGGTATTCTCTGCCCTTTTCCTCGTTAAATAAACGGGTTGTGCGCATAGTTGATTCATCGTCGACAGCTACTACCATATCCGTATTTCTGACGTTGTGGATCCAGGGTACGTGCTTGTCGCCAATACCTTCAATACGATGTCCGCCAAATCCATTTTGCAGTAAAGTTGGGCATTGCAATGCCTCTCCCACGGCAATTTTTGAACCCGGATATTGTTCTTTCAGGAAATCTCCCGAGCCAAGTGTTCCGGCAGAACCTGAGGTTAGCACCACCCCTGAATAGTTATCCCGTGCTCCCATCTCTTTTTCCAGCACTTCCTTCATTGCATTACCGGTGACATCATAATGCCATAAATGATTGCCAAACTCATCAAACTGGTTAAATATCATCACGTCATCACGCGTTTTTCGTAACTCCCAGCATTTGTCAAAAATTTCTTTTACGTTACTCTCACAACCGGGTGTGGCAATTACTTCACCTGCCACTTTTTTCAGCCAGTCGAAACGCTCTTTTGACATTCCTTCCGGAAGAATAGCGATTGATTCGCAGGCAAGCAAGGCTGCATCGTAAGCTCCTCCGCGACAATAATTGCCGGTGGAAGGCCAAACTGCTTTATGTTGCTTAGGGTTAAACTGCCCGGTGATCAAACGGGGAGCGAGACATCCAAAAGTAGCCCCAACTTTGTGGGCCCCGGTGGGGAACCACTTCCCCACAAGAGCTATAATTCGCGCATCCACTCCTGTAATTTCAGGTGGAAGCTCAATGTAATTTACTCCCGAATAGCCTCCTCCACTTTGGACAGGCTCATTTTTCCATGTTATTCTGAATAAATTACGTGGATGAATATCCCACAGACCAATTCCTTCCAACTCTTTTTTGATACCATCAGGAATAAGTGAAGGATTTTTCATCTGCTCAAATGTGGGGATAATAATATCACGTTCCTTACAAATTTCCGCATTATTCTTCTGTTGTGCTTTATCTACTTTTAAATCAATCATATCTTTCTTTGTTTTAATATATGTTATCAACCTCTTTTAGGGTTCTTATTCTTTTTATCTTTTAAATGAATTGCCTCTTTTTGATAGCGTATTGTCTGTATCTCAGCGGCAATAGACAATGCAATTTCCCATGGATTATCGGTACCGCCAATATCCAAACCCACGGGACAGTATACGTTCGACAGATCAGGATTTTCTTCCACTTCTTCATTCAGGCTTTCGATCAATTCTGCACGCGTATTTGTTGAAGCGACAATGCCTATATAAGGAGTCTGAATGTTCAACTTAAAAATCTTATTCAAAATGGTGCTGTCGTGTTTATGTTGATAGGTAGCAAGCAAGAAATAAGGATGCTTTCTAAAATGGGTTTCATCCAAATAACGGTCAAAATTGGCATGAATCTTTTCCCCTTCCTGTGCGAGCGCATTAATCATCTCCTGGCGGTCATCAATTATTGTTACGCTTAAATCCAGTTTACCAAGCAACTCAAAGAGCGCTTTGCCGATATGTCCGGCGCCGAAGATGTAAACCTTTTTCTGTTGTATAAGTGCCTCAAAAAACAAAGTTGCCTTTCCGCCGCAAGCCATACCGGTACTTCTCCCCTCTCCTTTTTCCTTCGACAAATTAAATTGTTCAAGTGCATTTTCCCCGGATTGCATCACCTCTTTGGCTTTTCTCTCAGCAAGATATTCGAGATTACCTCCTCCTACGGTTCCTTTAGATGATCCATCCTCATAGACAAGCATTTTATTCCCTGCCAAAGCAGGACCTTCTCCCTCTTTTTTCACAACAGTTATCAGAACCCCATCCTGTCCGCTGCGCCGCAATTCCCATACTTCTTTATAAATATCTTCCATATTTCTATCTTGTCATATTATTCAAATAATTCTCTCTTTTCAGTACTTCTGAATTCGTTTTATCATCAGCCAGCCAGGTAACAAACTCTTTGCCTTTGAGATGTTTTACGGGAACAGCTTCCATTATATGCCGTTTTAAAAGCTCATAATCCTTTACAAGCGTTCCGCAAACCGCATCAATTCCATACTCAAACAGAGCAGGAGATAGCGGAGTGGAAGGCCCCATCACAATCTTATAAGCATCATTGCGTACATATTGCATAATTTCCCAAAATGTATGATTTATCAGGGATGTTCCTGTTATCACAGCTACATCAGCTTCCGGCATATAATTTTTGATATCATTCTCTTTAAGATCCCCATCCGACGGGGACTTTTCAAAAATAAACAGTTCCCCTACTCCTTCCATATTTTCCAGAAAAGGGAAATGGCCAACCACACCCACGGTTTTATCTTTTCCCTTTTCATAGATAAGATTTTGAGCCTTAAGCTTTTTATAAGGACGATCATAAACAGACATCCACGCATTAATCGCCGCCATGCCAATGGAGGCCTTCAAAGTATACTCCGAATAAATAAATTCCGCCAGTTCACGCAAAGACAGGTTCCTGAAATTTCCTGCTCCTGTAATATATTCGTGCGGATTGTTTCCTTTCAAAGTACTTGCAATACCTTCCGCTTCGCCTGCTTTCACTAATGTGGAAAAAGCGCCTACAACGACTTCATCGACAGCAATTTCCGGTATATTTTCTGTAAATTTATCTAAAATGTGCATAAATAAAATACTATAAATCAATTCTTTTAATTTTTTTCCTCTTTTACGACCGGTAAATAAGTTTCTTAAATCTACTTGTTTATTATTCCTATTCTAATTGTTTGTTCTTTAAAATTTTATCTTCAATGAAAGCCTGTATCAAATCCAGGCTTACTGCCTTCCTGTATTCTTTCGAAGAGCGGGCATCGTCAATTGGCTGAATGTACTTTTCGTAACCCTTACGGATTTCCGGAAATGCCTCTTTAATCTCCTTACCATCCAAATCTTTCAGTCGGTTTTCTATATCTTTCTGCCGGACGATTTTGGGAGCTACAGCGCCTAATGCTATGCGAATGTCACTAAGTTTGCCCTCACTAAATGAAGCCAAGCCAGCAAAAGAAATCTTGGATAAAGCCATCGCTTTGCGAGTTCCGACTTTCCTGTAATATTCGACATCAAAATTTTCCACAGGAATGCGGACTTCAACCAGCAACTCATCAGATTTCCTACAAGTCTGCCCGGGCCCGGTTATAAAATCCTCAATTGGCATTTCTCTTACATTTTCAGCACTCTGCAATACAATTGACGCATTGACTGCATATAAAAACGGAAGTGTATCAGCGGCGGGTGATGCATTGCTAATGTTACCGCCAATCGTTGCGACATTGCGGGTGGTTACAGCTGCCATCTGCCGGGCTGTCTCACTGAGCACATTGGGAATTCTATTCTCTTTAATTAAATCCCTCAGCAAAACACCAGAGCCGATTATAAGCTGCCCTGAATTGATCTCAAGACGTTTCAACCGGTCAATTTTATCTAGAAAAAGCAAAGGCTCTTCAAATCGTGGCGAAATTCCACCTTCTCTCCTGTGCTGTACCATTAAATCGGTTCCTCCGGCTATGGGAATAACCTTATTGGCTGTCATAATCTCCAATGCTTCTTCCAATGTTTGTGGAATAAAACCTTCGCTCATTTTTCCTCCCGCTTTTGAACCGCCGTATTGATTCCTTCAATTATCATGTTATAACCTGTACAACGACAAAGATTACCTGAAATAGCATTCCTGATATCTTCCATGGTCGGGTTTGTCTTTTCTCGTAACAAAGCTTCTGCAGAAATAACCATACCCGGAGTACAAAAGCCACATTGCACAGCACCGGATTTTTTAAAAGCTTCCTGTATGATTTTAAAATTTTCTGTTTCACGAATTCCTTCTAATGTTTCTACAGAATGTCCGTCCACATTACCTGCAGGCAAAATGCAAGATGTAACCACCTTTCCGTCAACTAAAACAGCGCAAGCACCACATTCTCCTTCACCACACCCTTCTTTTAAACTTCTCAGGCCAAACTCATCTCTCAAAACATCTAATAATCGATGTTCCGGTGGCACATCCACTTTTACAGCCTTGTTATTTAATGTAAATTCAATCCTCATTTTTTCTGGCTTTTAAATATTCAGGTGTCATAGATATCCGACCGATTCTTATTCCGAGCGCTTGCTCTGCAGCTTCTGCCAGAGCAGGTGCCACACCGCTTAAAGGCAATTCTCCGGCACATTTAGCTCCGAAAGGTCCGAATTCGTATGGATTCTCTACAAAATCACATTCAATTTCGGGTACATCAACAGAAGTGGGAATAGTATAATCCGTAAGATTAAGCTGATCAAGTTTGCCCTTCCCGTGAGTCAATTTTTCAAGATAGGCATACCCAAGCCCCTGTATCATACCGCCATGTATCTGCCCCTTTATAATATCTTCGTCCAAGGCAACTCCAATATCGTATACAGCCCATAGTTTTTCCACTTTGAGCTCACATGTAACCGGATCAACTTCCACTTCTGCCACATTAGCTCCCCATGAATAAACAGGATAAGCATCGCCCTGAAATTTGTCATTATCCCAGCTCACATAATCAGGATGTTTATATACCTCTTTCACTTCTGTTTTTTCCTCGGTCCATTTTTCCAACAATCTATTGCAGGCTTTTTTGACAAGCCCCCCGATAATCATAGCTGTTCGTGAAGCGGCAGTAGGGCCTGAGTCAGGAACCTTATCCGTATCCTGTGTAACAAATTCTACATCAGCCTCAGGTATAGAAAGGCTGTAAGCCACAATTTTTATAAGGGTAGTTGATGCTCCCTGGCCCATTTCAACATTAGAAGTTAAAATACTTACTTTATTCCCTTTCTTCCTCAAATAGACTTCTGCGCTTATATTCACTTCGCCTTTCCCTGTAAAACCACAACCATGAAGGAAAAAGGAAATACCTACCCCTTTATTTTTCCCTGGATTAAGTTTCTTCTTTTCATATCCGGACATTGTATTAATTTTATCAAGGACTTCCCGAATTTTAACATCCGACCACATCTTTCCTCCTGTAGAAGTAGCATCTCCTTTTTTCAGAAAATAGCGCTTTTTAAATTTCAGTGAGGAGTACCCGGTTTCAGAAGCCATACGGTTCATAAGCTGTTCGATTCCAAAAAGAACCTGTGGAGATCCGAACCCCCGAAAAGCGCCGGAAGGAACTGTATTAGTCTTTACAACTCTTCCTCTCACTTGCAGATTTGGAAAAGCATAAACTCCTGTAGCCGTAAAAATGCCCCGTTGGAGCACTACAGGGGAAATCGTAGCATAAGCTCCACCATCAAACGAAACATCGATGTCGAGGGCAGTAATTTCATCTTTTTCATTTAAAGCTACACGGTATTTCAGTATGGATGGATGTCGCTTAGTTGTGGCTTCAATATCTTCCTTTCTGTCAAGAATAAGCCTGACGGTTTTATTGGTTTTCAACGCAGCCGTAGCTGCCTGTGCAGCCAACAGGGAAGGATACTCCTCTTTTCCGCCAAATGCCCCACCGGTAACTGTTTGAATGATTTGAATTTTGTCTTTAGGAAATCCTGTAGCTTCAATTATTGCATTTTTAACGAAATAGGGACATTGAACAGACCCATAAATGATAATTCTTCCATTGTGATATTGAGCAATCACCCCATTGGTTTCCAGATAAAGATGTTCCGGACGGCCTGTGCGAAATTCGTCGGTGATAATCTTTGACGCATTAGCAAAAGCTTCATCAGGATCTCCTTTCGAATAATCATACTCCACATGGTGCTCCTTTTTTTCTTCTGCTTCTTCAATGCTTGTAATTGGCGATAATTCCCGGTAATCAATTTCTACCTGTGAAGCCAGCTCGGCTGTTTTTTCTTTGGAAGGACCAGTAATAAGCAATATAGGCTGACCAATGTAATGCACTTCATCTTCAGCAAAAACAGGATGATCGCATACCACTGTCTGCATCCTGTTGTTTCCCTGAATATCATTTTTATCGATTACTTCGTAAGCCGCTGGTAGTACAGGCAGATGTATGGCTTCTATTTTTGCATGAGCCTTGCTGCTACGGACGGTTCTGGCATGCACATAGTTTCCCGGGTTCATATCTGCTATATATTCCGCCCTCCCTGAAATCTTTTGTTCCGCATCCAACCTTGGTATGGAAGCACTTATTGATTTATCCATCTTTATTATTTTTCAAAAAATCTCTTCTTAATATACTCATAATCTTCATCTGTGTCAATATCCAGCAAAATCCCTTCGTCCTCAACTTCAACAACATTGGCTTTGCGGCTATGAATAAAATCCCTGAGAATACCATCTTCAGGCATTTCAATAATTCCCTCACGGCAGTCATTGCGAAACAATACCGGATGTCCTTTCTTCCCTTTAAAAGAAGGATTAACAATGTTGCCCTCAGTTTTCATAAGCTTTGTCAGCGTTTGCCTTTTAATCATTGGCTGGTCGCCGGGGAGAACAAAAAACGTATCAGATTTCAATTCCTTTACCCCACATTGCACAGAAGAGAACATCCCCTTGCGGAAATCCGGATTTTCAACTATCCTGACACCCTTGTGACTCTGCAGGACCTGTTCACATTCTCTTGCTTTATGTCCTGCAACAACAATCACGTTATCGCACACCTCCAATAAAGTATCAACCGTATGTTCTATGACGGTCTTTTCTCCAAGTGGTAAAGTCATTTTATAGCGACTTGTCCGTGAAGACAAACCCGCTGCAAGAACTATGGCTTCAATCATCGATATCCTCCAGTTTTTCTATAGATTTATTTGGTATTTCCACAACTTTGCCGGCAGAATCAATATCCTTCATTCCACTACCAGTAGCCATAAGAACAGTAGTTGCATCTTCAGGCATTTGGTTCTTAATTTTAAGAAAACCCGCCATCGAAGCTGCAGAAGAAGGTTCAACAAATAAACCTGTTGTGGCTGAGAGCTCCCGCTGTGCTTCCAGGATTTCCTGATCGGACACCCTGACGCAACTACCACCTAAAGCTTTCAATTCACGCAAAGCATAATAACCATTAGCCGGTACATCCACACTAATGGAGTCGGCAAGCGTATTTGCCTTAACCGGTTTCCCGAAATCTCCGTTTTCCATAGCCCGGGTCAAAGCATCGCTATTTTCAGCCTGCACAGCAATAACTTCGGGGAAGTTCTTAATCCAACCCAGCTTTTTTAAATCCTTAAATCCTTTCAAAACACCACTAAGCACCACGGCATCGCCGGTTGGGACAAAAATATAGTCCGGTACTTTTTTTAACTGATGATACAATTCAAAAGCTGCCGTCTTTTTCCCTTCAATAGTCAGAGGATTAAAACCGGTATTGCGGTTTAGTGATTTGCCTGAACCCTTATATTGCATCGAGAGCTGGAAAGCATTATCATAGCTGCCTTTCACCAAAACCACTTTAGCTCCGTATTGCAATGACTGGATAAGTTTGGCTTTGGGAACATTTTCGGGTACAAATATCATAATTTTTAATCCGGCGGCGGCTCCAATACCAGCCATCGATGAAGCTGCATTTCCTGTGGAAGCAACAGTAATATTTGTAATACCCCACTTTCTGGCAAAAGCAGCTACCAACCAGGATGCCCGGTCTTTATAGGAACCGGTTGGATTCACCGTGTCATCCTTAATAAATAGATTAGGCGCATTCAATTTTTTTCGTAAAATTTGGGGCAACCAAAGTGGTGTATTGCCTACCGGCAATTCCGGAAAATAATTTTTATCAACAGGTAAAACCTCATAAATGGAGCTGTCTTCAGGCAAAGAACCTTTCATATCTACTTCAAGAATACCCCGCAATGGACGCTTCTCTTCCTGTTTTTCCTGACAAACAGGACACAGCATAACATCCGGTTCAATCGGATATTCCTTTCCACATTCGCTGCATTTATAAACAAACTCCATAATATTAAATTTTTCTTATCCCATTAATTCTTTTAAAAGTCCTCTTGCCGTATGCAATCTGTTCTCGGCTTCATCATAAATAATCGAGTTTGGGGAGTCGAGCACCTCATCTGTAACTTCTTTACCTCTGTCTGCAGGAAGGGCATGCATAATTTTTGCATCCTTATTCGCCATAGAATAAAGCGTTTCATCTAAAATCCAGTCCGGATGTTTTTCCAGATTCTCTTTCATTATAGCTTTATTCTCATCGGTATCCTCCCATTTATCAAAATAACCAAATCCACCCCAGTTTTTCGGGATCACAATATCGGCACCTTTCACGGCTTCCTCCTTGTTATGTGTGAATGTAAGATTTGTTCCGTTTTCTGCTGCATTTTTCTTTGCCTGTTCAACAATATCATCCTGCAGAGGAAATTCTTCGGGCATTCCAACGGTAACATCCATTCCGAAGCGCGGGAAGAAGAGCACCTGCGACTGAGGGACTGAAAGTGGCTTGGCATGTGAGGTGGCATAAGCCCACAAAATGGTCACTTTTAACTTTTCAGATTTTGGAAAATGCTCCTTAATTGTAAGGTAATCGGCGATAACCTGCAAGGGATGGTAGATGTCATCCTGCATAGAAATCATTGGCACATCAGCATACTTTGCTATGTCTTTGAGATATTGGTTACCCAACTCATGAAAACAATTACGAATAGCAATCCCTTCACCCATTCGGCCAAGTACGTTACCCGTATCTTTGACTGTTTCCCCGTGGGAAATCTGCATTTTTCCTTTGGTCAGATCGTGAGCGTGACCACCAAGCTGAGTCATGGCAGCTTCCATAGAATTACGGGTACGGGTGGATTGCTCAAAAAATATCATAAACAAGGTTCTTTGCTTCAGGTAATCGAAGACTTCACCGTTTTTATAACGCTTCTTTAAATCAAGGGTAGTTTCCAGTAAATAATTAATCTCTTCTTTCGTCCAGTCCTGAAATGTTATGAGATCTTTTCCTTTTAAATTCATATCTGTATTTTATTTAAATTCGTAATTTATTAATTCTTTGTTTCTGTTTTTCTTAGCCTTCCAAAGTATAGGGCAACAGTGCATAAAAAGCAGCTGCTTTGTCGAGATGTTCTATGGGTGTTTTTTCATTCGGGGCATGTGCCATCACCTCATTGCCCGGACCAAAACCCAAACACGGTATCTTATAACGGCCGCAAACAGCCACAGCATTTGTTGAGAATGTCCACTTATCCACTACCGGATTTTTTTCGAAAAGTTCTTTAAAATTGGTAACCCCGGATTGTATCAATGGATGATCCGCTTCAACTTTCCACGTAGGGAAATACTGTTCCTGCTTAAAAACAGTACCTTTATAGCTGGGTTTATCATAAAGCGGCACTTCGACTTCAGCATCATCACCCAGCAAATCGGAAACTTCTTTGACAGCCGATTCTTTTGTTTCACCCCAGGTCAGGCGCCTGTCAATATGGATATTGGCTTTATCGGGTATTGCGCAAAGTGAAGGAGCATCACTCTTGAATACAGTGGGAGCCAGTGTTCCTTTACCCAGCAATTCATCGGTTTTAAGCTTCTCATTTAACTCTTCAAGCTGAACAGCGAAGCGTGAAGCGCTGTAAATGGTGTTTTTGCCTCTACCAGGTGCCGAAGCATGTGCAGAAAGCCCTTTAAAATAAACTTCCATTTCCATGCGCCCGCGGTGTCCACGGTATATATTAAGATTCGTAGGCTCAGTAATCACGCAGTAATCCGGTTTAAGATTTTCCTTTTCAATCAGGTAAAGCCAGCACAAACCATCGGCATCCTCTTCCATAATCGTAAAGGTAAAATATATTGTCCAGTCGCCATCGTAATTCATTTCCTGAAGGATACGAGCTGCAGTAATCATAGAAGCAGCGCCTCCCTCCTGGTCTACTGTACCCCGGCCGTGAACGTAACCATCTTTAATTTCCCCGGAAAACGGATCAAAGTCCCATTGGGAAACATCACCAGTATCAACGGTATCAATATGTGCATCGACAGCCAGTATTTTTTTACCCGACCCGATTTTGGCAATGACGTTTCCCAAACCATCCGTCCAGTGATTCTTTATTCCGGCTTTATCCAGAAGCTCACTTACTTTTTCCATTACTTCCTTTTCTTCTCCACTCATGGAAGGGATTTTTACCATTTCGGACAAGCATTCACTTGTAAACGAGGAGTATTGTTTCGTCTTCTTCAGTATTTCTTCCTTCATATGTATTATCCTTTAAATATTTTTTCTGTTGTTATATACTTTTGCTAAGGGCTTTAGCAGCTTCATAAATCACACTCATTCTAATGGCCTCATCAAATTTAATTTCCCTGACCTTATTAAGTGTGACTTTCTCCGGGTGAAAGTCCTTCACCCGCAATTCTGCCTGAGCTTCCTCTGATTCAAAAAAGAAGGAATTTTCTTTCCTTTGCAGCGACTTCATCTTGCCTTCCTTTTTCAAAAAAAGTTTCTCATCCTCAAAGAAGTAACCCTCTTCAGCCTCGGAAAAGCTCTTTTCTGTCAGGTGAAGCTGTGGTTTATCCTTAAAAGGTGCACCTGAAGAGGGACAGAATGTTTCACAATTCCCGCATTCGTTACAGAAATCCTTTATATTGAGCACCTGGTAACGCTGCTTTAAACTAAAAATACCATTCGTTCCTTTTGTAACTCGCCCATTTTCTGCACGAGCAAAGGGAATCTCAACTGAAAAGGGCTTTATCTCGTAAGAATGATTTGCCCGGTTGGGGCACACATCCACGCAGATATTGCAGAGTTCATCGCAAAACATGCAACGACCGGCCTCTTGTTCGATTTCGTCTTCTGGAAGCGGTTGATTGACCAGTTCAAAATCAGTTCGTTCTTCCGGTGGAAGTTTCTTTATGTGTTTACCTCGCTCCGTCCGGGCTTTGTTGAATTGCAATTCAGAAAGTGTGACATCCTTGTCAACATGAACCCGACTGGTATCTTCAGGCTTCACTCCTGATCTTTCCATGATATTCCAGGCAGTATATTTACCATCTGCGATGGCTTTTATCAAGGTAGAAGCCCCTCTTTTGGCATCTCCACCAATGAAAACATTTTCAGAGGATGCAGTTAAAACTCCTTGTTTATCAATCAATTCCCTAAATTCTGGTTCTACGTCCTGACCAAAAGCGGGAATAATTGTGTCACAATCAAAAGTAATCTGTTTATCGCCATCAGGGACCGGTTTGGACCGGCCACTATCATCTTTCCCTTCAATTTTCATTTTCTGAAACTTCATGCCCGTTATCTGTCCCTGTTCTGTCAATACCTCCAAAGGATTGGCAAGTTCGATCCATTCTATTCCCTCTTCCAAAGCTTCTTCCAATTCCTCCTCATCAGCAGGCATTTCAGCCCTGGTTCGGCGGTAGGCAAGTATAACAGTTCCTGTGGTTCCGACCAGCCTTTTTACAGCACGGACCGCATCAAGGGCTACATTACCGCCTCCAAGGACAATAATATTTTTTCCTATGTTTGTTTTCCTACTAAACTTAATATCCGAAAGCAATTCAAGAGGTGAGACCAAACCCTCTGAAACTTTCTCAGCTCCAGCGGTTTTCAGGCTCTTGCCCGTTTGAGCTCCCACTGCAATATAAATAAAGTCAGATTTTTCCTTAAGTTCCTTAAATTTATCTCTGGTAATTTTTATTCCATAATGAATGGTTACTCCCATCCGCTTAATACGCTGAACATCCTTTGCAAGAGCTTCATCAGACAGCCGGAAAGAAGGGATTGTTTGGGCCACCATGCCACCCGCTTGCTCTTTAGACTCAAACATCTCTACATTAAAACCGGCAAGGGCTAAATAATAAGCACAGCTAAGGCCGGATGGCCCGGCACCAATTATAGCTACTTTTCCCTTAGTACTATCTAAAGTGCTTACATATTGGGAAGGATCACTGTTTTCTGCAATAAATCGTTTTATTTCCCTGATAAGAAGTGGATCATCGTACAAAACCCTTGTACATCTTGTCTGACATTCATGATCACAGATCATGCCGGAAACGGAAGGAAAAGGATTGTCATGCATAATCACTTCAAAAGCTTTATCATATTCTCTCCGACCCGCATAATAAAGATATCCTGGCACATTTTGCCCTGAGGGGCAGGTACTCTCACATGGCGCCTGAATGCAATCAAAATGATTTAAAGGCCTCTCCAAATGAATACTGGGTGATTGGGCGTTATAATCAGGATTTTCAAGAACAAAATCTGCATAGCGGTTGAGATTTTTTCGGGTCGCCTCGTGAAGATCTTCCTCACCAGCTTTCTGTTTACTATATTCTTCAAGATTATTGGCTCCAAAGGCAAAACATTCCTGTTGCAAAATTTCTACATACTGACTAAGCTTTCCATAACCGCCGGGTCGTAAAAGATCTGTACTAACAGTAACAGGATTCAATCCACAGGAAATGGTATCGGCAATATTAAAAGTATCAACACCGCCTGAAAATGAAACAGGAACTTCTTTCAATGCCTCTTCATTTTTCAGCCTTCTGGAAACATTAATGCTTATTGGATGCAGCGCTTTGCCACTCATAAACATAGCATCTCCCTCAAAAATATTTTTGTGGTTAAGGGATTCCAGCGTATTTGTGAGTTTCAGTCCGAAATTAAGATTTTCATTTTCTGCAGTTTCCATCAGGGACTTGATCACTTTAACGGCTTCATCATAATCAATATCGTGTTCAAAAGCTTCATCAGGAACAACTGTAGGATAGCCATACTGATCTAAAATTTGACGAATTTTTTCCGGTCCCAGCAAGGTAGGATTGAATTTTATAAAGGTATGCAACCCTTTTTCCTGAAGCAGAAACTCACCAATCTGCCGGATTTCACCGGGAGGACAGCCGTGCATTGTGGAAAGTGTCACATTATCGGAGATACAATCGGGAATATCAATTTCCTTAGCTCGCGGATAGATGTCTTCAATAGCCTCAAGCTTTTCATTTTTTTCTTTGCTGCAGTCATTCATTTTATTCAAGAACCACTGCACATTGTCCTTTTTAATTCCTTCCAGATCGTATCCAAGACTCATATTGAAGATAGTTCCTATATCTTCGCTCCACCGGAATTTATCTTTCAGAATATGAATAAGAATCCACGCATTTAGGTATTCATCATAAGATTGGTGGATTTTCAATTCCTGCGAAAACTCGCAGTTATATCCTTCAAACGGCATATCAATACATGGACGGGGAATATCCAGTTCGTCATCGGTCTGAACAGTTTTCAATTCAATATAGCGGGCCCCGCACAGCCATGCACTAACAATATTTTGTGCCATTTGAGAGTGAGGGCCGGCCGAAATGCCCACCGGATTTTCCAGTGGCTGATCAAACATCCGGGTTCTCAAGGGGTTATTCTTTTCCGGCTTGTAAAAAAATTTTCCCGGTATATCAAATACTTTATTCTTCCCGACGCCTTTCATGGTAAGCTCAAAAAGATGGCGCCATGAGATTAATGAAAATTCACTATTCATAAAACCTCCCCTGTAATTTTTTTGCAGCTTTCTTCAGTTCTTTTTTTATTTCAGCCTCATCCACAGTTTGAATCTTTCCGTCGCGGTAAATTACTTCTCCGCCTGAAATAGTCATGTAGGTTTTCTGTGCTCCAAAGCCGAGTATAAGATGAAAAAACAGATTGTCTAAATTTATAGGTGTTTCAGGCACATAATCCAACACCGCCAAATCAGCAGTACGTCCAACCTGAAGTCCTCCACTTTGCGGAAAAACGGAATTGATCACTTCTTCTGAACGCCGGAATAATTTATCTGCCGGATTTTCAACTGCCCCATTCCTTCTAAGAAAATGAGACCGGTAG
This sequence comes from uncultured Bacteroidales bacterium, assembly GCA_964633615.1. GTDB lineage: Bacteria > Bacteroidota > Bacteroidia > Bacteroidales > UBA12077 > JAGXLC01. The sequence continues at coordinate 16,817 of CAZWHH010000001.1, forward strand.
CTGCCGATAATATTCCCGGACATTCCATCCGTTCCTATGACGTAATCCCTGATCTTTTCGGTATCCATCATTCCCACGTTATTATTAGCATTCGACTCCGGATTGGAAACCACCACCGGATTATATTCATTAATTAACCGTGCGTCATTTTCAGAAATATGGACACAATGTATCAAAAGAGAAAAATCTGACAATAAATTAAATTGATTCAACCGGTCTATCGGACCATCAAAACCTTCATCCAGACAAAAATCAAAATCCTCCTTTCCTTCACCGCAATGAATGTGTATTGGCATCTTATCCGGTTTATTATGGCTGATCGTTTGTAGCGAATCACTGCTTAATGTGAAATTGGCATGTAATCCCATCATTCCTTTTGTTTTAGGGGAATCAATGTGTTCATTGTAAAATTTAAGATTTTCATCCAACTGTTTCCGAAATACATCTTCACCCTCCCTGTCAGATATTTCAAAGGACAGTGCGCTTTTTAAGCCCACTTCATTAAAAGCTTTTTCAATTAAATCGAGACTTCCTTTCACATAGTTGGAAGAAACATGATGGTCAAAAATAGTAGTAACTCCGTATTTCGCGGAATCGATAACACCGGAGAGAGCAGAATAGTAAACTGTCTCTTCATCCAAAACCCGGTCAAGTGGCCACCAAAGGTTTTTAAGAATATTGGAAAGTTTATCGGTCGGGCCGAGGGGAACAATTCCAACAGCAAAACGTGAATAAAGATGATGGTGTGGGTTCAATAATCCCGGAATAATAATCCTGCCGCCAGCATCAATGTATTCTCCATCCGTTTTTTCCATTTCATGCGCACTTCCTATAGCGGCAATTTTGTCATTCTCAATGCGGACGAACCCATTCTCATAGAACACTGAATGTCCGTCTGTTACTACTGCATTTCCTATTGTATAATTTGTTGACATATATTTATCTTTTATGCTATTCGTTTAATCATTTTACCATATCCCGGGTCAGCTACAATCCCTTTATCAACATCATAAATAATCTTGCCTCTTAATATAGTATTTCTGATACGACCTTCGAATTCCATGTCTTCAAAAGGAGTAATTTTACCCTTAGAATAAAGGTCCTTTCCCCGGACTGTCCATTTTGAATCCGGATCAATTATTACAAGATCCGCATCTTTTCCAATTGCGATGGAACCTTTCCTGTTGTAAAAACCATATCTTCGGGCCGCGTTTTCAGAACTAAGCTGAAGAAAACGGCTCAGACTTATCCGTTTTTTTGAAAAACCCTCAGAAAACAAGAAGGGAAGGAGTGTTGGATTGCCGGGTATTCCTGAATAATCTGTCCATACCGAACCTGTATGCTTTTGTTCCTCTGGTGCAGGTGCATGGTCAGAAGCTATAAAATCTATTCCGCCTTCCCTCATGTATTTCCATAGCTCACTTTTATTTTCTTCTGATTTTACTACAGGTGCTGTTTTAAGTGCGCTGCCAAATTTTTCAAAATCGTCTTTGGAAAAGGCCAGATAATGCGGGCAGGTTTCACCGGTAACATATTTAAAATCTTTCAATAATTCCACCGCCTGTGCTGTTCCAACATGGACGATGTGTATATTGGCCCCAACTTCTTTAGCGATACTCAAAGCCTGCTGTACAGCAAGAATTTCAGCAATCTCCGGGCGAGAACGATAGTAATTTTCCCATTCTTCACCTTTAGCTTTTTCAACCTGTATTGCTTCATTAACAAACTCAGCGTCTTCGGCATGAAGGAGTACAGGAATGTTAAGTTCTTTTGCTTTCTGAAGCACATTCATAAATTGGTATCGCGAGAGGCTCCTAAAACTGTCCATTCCGGAGAGAAAATAAGTTTTAAAACCCATCACTGTATTGGATAGTTCCTCCATTTGGTCTGCATAGCCTTCCTGATAGGATTGGGAAGAAACTCCCCCAAAAAATCCATAGTCTACAATTGCTTTATTTTCAATCTGTTTATGCTTTTCCTTCAAATTTTTCATGTTGGTGACCGGAGGCACTGAAGTACAGGGCATATCTATCACCGTAGTTATACCACCAGATGCGGCTGCTGAACTGCCATGTAAAAAATCTTCCCTTTCTGTAAAGCCGGGGTCGTCAAAATGAACATGAGGATCGATACCGCCGGGAATAACCAGGCAACCGGAAGCATCAATAACATTCTCTCCTTCCAGATTGCTACCCAAATCTGTAATTACACCATTCTGAGTTTCAATATCAAGTAGCTTGGTTTGATCTTCGCCGGATAAGGCAACTTTTCCATTTTTAATAAGCAACTTATCACTCATGATTCAACTCCTTATATATTTTTTCCGGTGTAAAAGGTGTTTCACGCAATCTAATTCCAACGGCATCATATATCGCATTGGCAATGGCCGGTGCCGGGCAATTTATGCCTATTTCTCCAACAGATTTGGCACCAAAGGGGCCGGTTTTTTCTTCCGAATCAACGAGGAGAGTCTCCATTTCAGGGATATCATTACTTCGCCATATCTTATAATCCCAGAAAGAAGCATTAGTCATGTTCCCTTTGGAAGTAAAGTGGAAATTTTCAAATAGTGCATAAGTCATACCGTTAATTGCTGCACCTTCGACTTGTCCTTCAGCAAGTTTAGGATTAATAGCCTGACCACAATCCACGACAGAAACAAATTTTATTATGTTCACTTTCCCGGTCCCTTTATCTAATTCTACCTCAGCAAACTGGGCGATAAAAGGCGGAGGTGATTGGTCAACAAAACTGGAAGCTTCCGCCTGAATTTGTGTAAGCTGCCCGCCATAGAGGGTTTCATTGGCGATTTCTTCAAAAGAACATTCTTTTTTGGACTCCGAATCGATTACTTTGCCATTCCCGAGGCTTAGTTTATCTCCTTTTGCGTCCAGGATATTAGTGGCTGCACCCAGAATTTGGTCTTTTATTTTAGTTGCACATTTTTCAACTGCAGTTCCGGAGACGTAGGTCGTTGATGAAGCATAAGCTCCCACGTCAAAAGGAGTTTGGTCGGTATCGGAAGACAGCACTATGATTTTTTCCGTGTCTACCTGCAATACCTCTGCAGCGATTTGTGCAAGTATTGTGTCGGAACCGGTTCCAATATCCGTAGCCCCAATATCCAGATTAAAACTACCATCTTCGTTCATTTTCATGTATGCAGCACCAAGGTCGATCATCGGAATGCCTGAACCCTGCATTGCTACAGCAACACCCAAACCGCGAACAAAGCCAGGCTTAGGTTCCGTCTTTTTTCCCCGCTTTTGATACCAGTCAATCATCTCTGCCCCTCTGTCAATACATTCGTCAAGCTTGCAGGAATTGATAATTTGTTCTACGCCTTCTTTTCCTTCGCCAAGCGCCTTAAAGACATCAGAAGTTTCTCCTTCTTTTATATGCCATTTCTTTATATACTCAAGGATATCCTGGTTAGTCTTTCGCGCTATGATATCGATCTGTTGATTCAGCGCAAAATAGGCCTGTGTAGCGCCATAACCACGGTAAGCTCCTCCCACAGGTAAGTTCGTGTATGCAGACCTTGCCCGGAAGTAAATATTTTTAATCTTATTAAATAACGGCAAACATTTTGAACCTGAATTGGAAGAGACTGTAAGCGCATGGCTGCCATAAGCTCCGGTATTCATAATATTATCCATGCTTAAGGCAGTAATTTCACCATCTTTCTTAAATCCTGTTTTTAATTTCACCTGCATCGGGTGGCGCTGTCGGCCAGACTGGAATTCTTCCTGGCGTGTATAAATCAATCTTACCGGACGTTTGGTACGCAAAGTAAGCAGTGCTACATAAGGCTCAAGCAACACCTCCTGCTTGGCTCCAAAACCACCGCCGATACGTGGTTTTATTACTCGTATTTTCCTCAGTGGATAATTAAGCACGCGGGCCACAATACGCCGGGCATGAAAAGGAACCTGTGTAGCTGTCACAATCACAAGTCGCCCGTTTTCATCGAAGTAAGACGCTGCAATATGCGGTTCCATTGTAGCATGCGAAGCGTAAGCGCTCTGATAAATTTCCTCTACCACATAATCCGCGTCTTCAAAACCTTTTTCAACTTCTCCCACAGAGAAATCCACTTCTGATGCCAGGTTTTCTTCGGGCTTATAAGGGACAGGGATTGGGAAATATCCGTCTTTATCATGTATAGCTATTGATCCCTGCAAAGCTTTCTCCGGATCGAAAACTGCCTCCAGCAATTCATATTCTACTTTAATTTTTTTTACCGCTTCCTCAGCTATCTCCATGGTTTCCGCAGCCACCATTGCCACAAAGTCACCGGCATATCGAACCACATCATCAAATAAAAGCGTATCATAAGGAGATGGTTCGGGGGCACCCTGTCCGGCTGTAGTATAATAGACTTTTTCGATTTCTTTATGTGAAATTACATCCACAACGCCCTCCATTTCCTTTGCTTCAGACACATCAATACTCTTTATCCGGGCATGCGCATGGGGACTTCTGAGTATCCGAACCTTCAAATAATTATCAAGGCGATAATCTTCTGTAAACAAAGAACTTCCGGTTGCCAGTGCCATTGCATCTGTTTTTTCTACAGATTGGCCTATATTACGATATTTTCTCATAATCTTTCATTTTTTTTGCAGCCAGTTTAACCGCATCAATTATTTTAATATATCCCGTACATCGGCAAAGGACACCTTCCATTCCCACTTGTATTTGTTCATCTGTTGGATTGGGAATATTCTTTAACAAATGATAAGCAGACAACACCATTGCAGGGGTACAAAAACCACACTGCACAGCTCCTGTTTCAACAAATGCTTCTTGAATAGCATGAGGATGATGTATATCGCCGATCCCCTTTACCGTTGTTATTTCTTGTTCTATAATGGCTGCAGTGAATACACGGCAGGAGTTTACAGGTTTCCCATTCAGGAGCACCATGCAGGATCCACATTCTCCCTCATCGCATCCGCGCTTCACTTCGCTATAACCATAATTCCGAAGGGTATCCAGGAGCAGTTCCTCTTCTCCGTGAACCATTCGTTTTTCTTTGTTATTGATATAAAAAATATTTTCCATTGGTTATGACTTCAAAAGTTCAATTAATCCTCTTTCAATTTGAGTTTCCGCAAGGTGTTTGACATAATCTGAAGACATCCCTTTTGCGGAAACAAATTTTATATCTAATCCTTTTGCAATATCTTTTAAATCCAACTGATCAGTATCCTTTCCTTTTAGTTGATCTTCAATTTCGGAGAGTCTCATAAATCTATCTGTATGTCCTGTCAAAACAATGGCAATGTCTTCAAGTGCATTCTTCTTGCGTTTAACCAAAATTGTAATTGTAAAGCCAGGATGGTCGTTTTTAGTTATACCCTCCCGATAATACCATGAATCCCATGACGTATCCGGAATAAGGATTTCTGTAATTAATGTTTGGGATTTTAACTCTTTTTGGGTAAGATAATCCTTAACCGGGAAGAGTCCTGAATTAGCACCTTTCAATTTAACCCTGGCTTCTAAAGCAATCAATGGGCCAATTAAATCGGACCAATTTGGTGCCAGGCGAAGACTTCCGCCAATAGTAATCCGGTTGCGAATAGATATGGTTGCGGCAGGTCCTAATGATTTAGCCAGAATATGTCCCGGCTCTATTTCATTAAGGCGTTCAACAATAGAATTATAATCCGTTAGACTGCCCATTTTTATTGATCCATCCTCTCTTTTAACATAATTGAGCGGAAGCTTATCCAGACAAACAATACGATTTCCGTTGTTAAGTTGCTTACTGGTAAGATGAGTTCCTCCACCATGGATAACAGCCTTATCGTCTCTGATTAAATCAAGAGCTTCTTCAATTTGCTCTGGGTATTCCCATTTAATTTTTTTCATTGACAGAGATATATTTAAATTAGAACCAACTAATATAGGAATTCAATCCTTTATTATCAAGTTTCATTGGTAGTTTGTTGTCAACGTACTACAAGATTTTTAAAGATTCTGAATATTAATAAATTATATTTTATATTTTTATGTTTCAAAACGGGTATTTTTTGAATTAAAATTAATAGATAAAACAAGCTTATGATTTTTATTGCTACAGGTCCGCGGGGTTCCGGAAAAACAACTTTTCAGTATCAGGTAGCTGAGAGTTTGCAGCAAGAGGGATTTCAGGTGAAAGGGTTTCTTGCTTTTCATGATTTTCAAAAAGACAGCTACTCAATATACAATCTGCAAACCCACGAAACGCTTCCCCTGGCACAAAAGCTTTCGTCTTTGAAACACACGGAAGATCCGTTTCGTTTTGACACCCATGCCTTAAAGCAAGGGAAAGAATGGATTGAAGATATTCTCAACGAATTACCTGATTTGGCTGTAATTGATGAAATTGGTATATACGAATTGAGAGGGAAAGTCTGGAGCACTATGTTTACCCGTTTATGTAATTCATCCGTTCCTCTGTTTTTTACAGCAAAACTTAAATTGCTGCCTCAAATTCTTAAGGAATGGGAATTAAAACCAACCCATATCTTTTACCCGGAAGATTTCCAAAATCTGAAATACGCCACCGGACAAATACGCGATCCACTGCAACATTCATAATACCACTAAAGAAATTACAAAAAGAAGAGACGGTGCAAAAGGTTTATCAAGCTTCTACCTATTAATTAAGTGGATGCAAAACTTGTAATTATACATAAAAAACACTTTATTTACCTTCCCAATATTTTTATTTGTGAATCTTAATAACCTTAAAACACGAGAGTAAAAAGTAAAATATGAGCGCAGGAGTAAACCGGGTAAACGACAAATGGATAAAAGCATCGGTTCTTGCTGGTTTATGGGCAGGGATTGAAATTATTGCAGGAAGCTTTCTGCATAATTTAAAAATTCCGTTTTCCGGAACTTTTCTTACAATTATCGCGATTATTTTAGTATTGGGGTTTTTCCAGATATGGCCGCAGCGTGGTATTATGTGGCGTGCCGGTTTAATTGCTGCCTTAATGAAATCAATTTCCCCCAGTGCTGTCATTCTGGGGCCTATGATCGCTATTTTTATGGAGGGCCTGATTTTAGAAATAAGCGTATGGCTATTGGGTAAAAATCTGATCGGTTACATTGCGGGGGGTGCTTTTACATTGATTGGTGCATTGATGCAAAAAATAGTTCGTTTATGGATGATGTACGGTCTCGATATTTTTAAGATCTATGAAAACATGTATCAGATGGCTGTTAAAAAAATTGGTTTCACTCAAACAAGTCCGGCCCCGGCAGTTGCAACCCTCTTTATTATTTATGCGTCATTGGGAGCTTTGGCAGCGTTTGCCGGTTATTCAATTGGCAGGCGCGCCCGGAAAATGCAAAAGAATGAACCGATTTCTTCTCAGGCATCTCATCAGACCAATTCATGGGAACAACAACCCAATAAAACAGGATATTCAACCCTCTTACTGATTTTTCATGTGCTTGCCATTCCTTTTCTGCTTTTTCTGCCACATCACACTTCTTTGCCGATTTCTGCAGGGATTATTACCTTATACCTGATTTTTATTGCCTGGCATTACAAACATGTCCTTAAAAGAATAAAAAAATTTTTATTTTGGATTCAACTCCTTATTATTCTGGCTTTAGCATGGTTTTTTGGTGATGCAACGGTTTCCAGCAATGCCCTTAAGCTGCATGCTTTGGCAGACGGGTTCAGTATGGTTTTACGCGCCCTGCTGGTCGTGATGGGATTTTCAGCCCTGAGCACCGAACTTCGGGCCCCTGTTATGCAGCGAATCTTCTATCAAAGCGGATTGAGGCAACTGTATATTTCCATCAATACAGCCTTCGGAATCCTCCCCGAAGTCGTTGAACATTTTGCCACTCCACGCGATTTTCTAAAAAAACCCTTTGGTACGATTGCTTATAGTTTGCAGCACGTTAATGGCTGGCATCTTCAATTAAAGAAAAAATATTCAGAGATGAACCCTTAAAAAATCCCGAGGCTTTTAGTAACTATCTATGTGCTGTCTTATGAACCCATCAGGCGTTAAAAATCTTCCATTCCTGTATTGACCCTCACTTCTTTTACCTTCGTTACACTCTTATATTCATTTTCATCCAACATTTTCCGATATTTTTTAACCCGGTCTCCCATCATTTGTTTTGCCATTTCTCTTTGAGCCTCAGGCATTTCCTCCATATTTTCTTCGAATTTATCTAACCCTTCTTCTGCTTCTTTGCGTTCTTCTTCAGTAAGAGTCAATCCTGTAATAGTTGTAGAAGTCTCATATGGGATCTTCATTCCTTCCACGTCACGGAAATCCCTGTTTTGAATTACCGGAGAAATTTCACGGACTTCCCCATTCTCATCTGTAAATTCCACGGTATATTCCATCTGCCTTACCACCCATTTGCCGGGATCAATGTACAGAAAAAGATCCTCAATGGTATTATCCACGTGCGGGTCATCATTTAAATTGTCAATTTCCAGTTCGTCCACATGCAGAATATGTACATGATGTCCATCCACCTCACCGGTACCTTCGTACGTGGCCTTCTCTTTTACCTGCCCTGATAATTGTGAATAGAGGTCTTTGTTCCCCGCTGTGGCAGATTCCATCCTTCCTGCATTCTCAGTTTTGGTTTTAAAATAAGGACGCCCATCATCATAAGCTTTTTTATAGTAAATGGTATGTTGCTCTTTCTCCATCACATAATCATCTATCCCTTCAATAGACTCTTCATATCGTTCTTGCAATTTTTCAAGGACTTCCAATGCCTTGGAGTCCCCTTTCTGACCATGGACGGTCATTGAAAAAAAGATAAAAGACCAAATAGTCAGTATTCCGGAAAAAACTGTTGATTTTTTTAACATAATAACTCCTTTGGGTTTTTAAGTTTATACGAATTTAAGATTTAATTGCTGGAGTATAAAATCTGCAGGGGGATTTTTCACATGACAGATAAATCGAAAATGTTTAAATACTTATAAATAAATAAACAAATAGGTTTGTAGCATGATTTCAGGTTTAAAAATTCATTTAGCCTGCATTATTCACAAATAAATATTACTCTTTCCCGCAAACAAAAAAATCCTCTCCTGTAAATGAAGAAGACTTTTTATATATTGATATGAATTATGGTTTAGTTACTGGTTTATAATTAATCAGAAAAATATACATCAGCTCCTTCATTAGTATTATCCCCATGAGTATTATTATTATAAACATTGTAAAAATTTTCTACAGGTGGATAATTATTGCGAATCCACAATTCTTCTGATTCACATTCCAGAACATCCACATTGTTATACACATAAATGCCTCCACAAAATCGTTGAGCCCAATTGTTTTTAATATCATTGTTATGCACTACTGCTTTAACAATATTTCTAAGGTAAACTCCACCTCCATCAGAAGCACCATATCCATCTGCATTGTTTCCGGAAATAACGTTGTTTGTAATGGTAACATAATTGCTGTTAAATCTTACATAAACCCCTCCGCCAAAACGATATGCATTATTATCAAAGATTTGATTGTTGTCGATTGTTGCCGTGGAAGAATAGCTAATAATGATTCCTCCGCCACCATGATTAAGATTCCAGGCATAGTTCTCCGAAATGGTGTTGTTTGATATATCGGCAATACTGCTATAGGTTACTGAAATTGCACCACCCGTGCCATATCTGGTATCTGATGCGCTTCCGGCACTGTTCCCTGAAATAGTGTTTCCTGTAATTACCGCTTCCGATTCATCGTATATCAGGATAGCGCCATTCTGTTTTGCGGCATTATCTGTAATGGTGTTATTAGAAATATTTGCCTGTGATTTTTTACTGATAGTTATTCCACAGGCAGAATAATCTCCACTCCCTGTGTTATTGGTAATTGTATTGTTAGAAATTTCCGCGGTAGATGCTGCGGTAACTTTTATAGCTCCGGTACCAAACTCTGTTGTATTATTATTTATTGTATTATTCGAAATTACTGCAGATGATTCATCTGTATAGGTACTGCCAATATGAATTACCCCATCAACATTTAAATGATTTTTAAAGATATTGCTATCAATGATAACAGAAGATTCATCCATTACGTAAATTGCAGTACCTCTGCTTCCATTGGCAACATTAGCATTAAAGATATTCCCTTCTATTTTTGGTTGTGATTGACCACTGACGCAGATACCAGCTCCATACTTTGCAGTATTACTGATGAAAACACTATTTTTTATTACAGGACTTGAATTATTCTTAATTAAAACACCTCCACCATTTGATGTTCCTGCATCTCCGTTAATAATAGTAAAACCATTTAGCACAGATGAATTTGTCTCGCCATTATCAAAAGTAACCACAGTTCCTTGTGTGTTCCCATCAATAATGGTCGTTCCTACTACTCCTGTGTCATTAGGGTCTGTACTGCAAACTATAACTTTTTTCCCGATAAAATTTATATTTTCTTGATATATGCCTGGTTGTACAAATATTGTACTGCCATCAACAGAAGCATTTATTGCGGATTGAATAGAAAAATAATCCTCAGGAACATTAAAAGTTTTGTTTTCTTCATCATTTTCTGGCTCTTCTACTTTTTTCTTTTCACAGGAAAAAATAAGTACAGAACAGAATGCCAGTGTACAAAATATTAGTCTTTTCATGATTTTTTTTTTATTACTGTAAAACTTAACTTTTGTCAAAGAAACCTAACTTATACCATAAATAATAGTAAAAATACGACATAAAGAAAGTATACTCAAAGATTCCCCGCAAAAAGGCTGTTAAAGGCATTTTCCTTTTTGAAGTAACATAGGGGTGAACGGCCGGTAAATTCTTTAAACTCACTAATCATGTGAGACAAGTCAAAATAACCAAGGGAAAATGTGATATCCTGTAAATTTACATTCTTAAAGTACTTTATCTGATGATAAGCTTTATTGAAGCGAATAATCCTATACAGCATTTTAGGGCTTATCCCAACATCTTCTCTTACTTTACGTTGCAAAGTACGGCTGCATAAATTCAATTTTTGCTCAAGTTCTTTGATTTTAATATTACTATTTCTAAAATGATCTATCACGGCATATGTAACTGAACAAAAATCAGAATCATTCCTGCCTAATAATTTCCGTAGATAATTTTCAATAATCACAATTTTCATATTATCACCTTTTGCCTCAGACAGCTCATTATATATTTCTTTTTGAATTCCCGGATTTATCTCATTCAGGCTTATGGCCTTGTTTGTGAATTCAGCACTACTAATATCAAACAAAAAATTAAGTGTATAAGGTTGCAGCTTAACACAAAAACAGTTTAAATGCCTGTTTAAATGTACATAAATTGGTTTTGTAATTTGTCCGGCAACTAAGGCAACTGTAGCGTCATTTGTTAAATTTCCTTCTGGTGTATCAATGGAAACAGAATCACCAAAATGAAAAAAAAGCTCTGGATAACCGGAGGGTGAAATTTTTGCAATTCTTTTAAGTTTTGTAGTATCTTCGTTCTGAACTATCCAATAATATTTAACATAACTGGCCAAATCTTCAGAAGGAGTAAAACACCTTACATTTATACCATGAAAAGGGTCATTAGTTAATGGTTGATCTAAATAACAAGAAGTCCGTAAAGTATTTTCCATATTATGATGTATTGCACCTAAACCAGTTGAAAAAATTTTATAAGTATCCCTTTTGATTTCATAACCCCTCTCAAGATACGCATACTTTAGTTATAGATCAAATATTTTTTCTTATTAGTGGAAAGTTAGAAATCAAAGATTCTTAAAAGATATTTATTTGATAATTAATGAGGAATAGCGTAACTTGTTAATCAGTGTTAGGGGAATAATGTATCCAAAGCTTTTTTTTGGCTTTTGTTAATTCCTTTAAACTTTATAAGCCATGGGTATTTTACTTTTAAACTTCAGTATTTACTATATATATATTACTCCAATGCCCTTCATCTGTATTATGTGGAAAAAAGACAATGAATAAAGCATGAGGGTTACATGGGATGCAGTATCAAAAAATAGAGATTTTATTAGAAATAAGTCTCAGAATATAAAACTAATAATCAAACCTTATACTAATGAAAACAAACTATAATTTACGCTCCGGGCTTTTCAAAAGTCTTTGGAAATTAATGATGACAAGGTCTTTCATTGTTTTAACAATTGCGATACTGGTTACTGGTTTGTCTGTACCTTATGATACTTCAAATGAAGGAATATGGTCAAATTTACGATGGCGCAATAAAAACGCTGGGGCAAATGCTACCCGGGAGCCCATGATGTCCAAAGCTGAAGGGATTATACAAATATTTAAAAGAGCGCCGGTTTTTAATCCTCCGAAAGGAATGAGAATAGTTCCTGTGGGAGATTTTCTAAAAGGGATTTCTTTGCCTGAAGGTAAGATTTCTTCTGGTCGTTTATCTTTGGATTTGGGGATAAGGATTCCGTCGGAAGCTCATCGTGCTGTTGCCAATATTTATATTTGGATAAACGACCCGATATTTTTACTTGGCGAGCCGATACTCAGCGACAGAACTGGTAAAATTTTTCTGCTTCCTCCTTTAACAGGAAAGCTGGCAGGTCAGCCTGTCCGTTCCCGCTCTGCTCACCCTCCGGGCTATGAAGAAAAATATCCTTCGGGAAGTATGTTCCCTCTATGGGCTACAGATCAAGAGCCATACCTCAGGACGGTTGTCCGTCCAACATTTAAACTTGCTAAGGGAACGGTTACAACCATGTTTACTTCAGGAGGAAAACCTTTCTGGAAACCTGTTTCCCAGGAACGTTGGATTAAAGCAATGATAGAGAATGCAAAAAAAGAGCTGACTGATTTAAGGGCAGCTGTTGGAGTGGCAGAAAAATCAGAGATTACAACTCAGCAAATAATCCAAATGAAAAGTTATATGAAGAGGATTCGCAGTCTGTATGATGAAAAAGCAATTGTTAAAAGACATACGAGCTCCATGGACCAGGCAATGAATTTTTACAATATGATGAAAGAAACAAATCCTGAGGAGGCAGAAAAGTACTATCAGAAAACCATTGCGAAATCAGAAAAGAGTCTCCAGGAAGCACTTGATGCAGCAGAAGAATCCAGGGCAGAGCTTGGAGAATATGAAAAAAAATTGATACAAGCACTCATTACCCGGGAAGATGTTTGGAATGATGCTGAGACTTCAATAAACCAGGGTGACTGGGATGCATTGGAAAAATCCGGCAGGGAAAACGAGATTGATAAGCTTGTGTATCTTGCAGATGCAGGCAGAGCAATACCTAAACTTAAGGCAGAATTGAAGAGTTTGTCACAGGCACAACTCAATGCACCAGCTTATGGTTTTGAGCTCCCTCCTGACCATTCGCTGGGTGTACACAAAAATGTGGCTGCTATGTCATTTAAGTCAAAACGCCCCTCTGGATTGGTCAGCCCGGATACTGATGGCGCCCGCCCATTAATTAGTATCGATCCTGACTTTTTCAATGTGAGTGAAAACAATTCGGAGATTCAAATTCTGGCAGTAGAGTGGTCAGGATATCATAAACTTAACCATCCTTTAGGGGAAGGCACAATGCCGCATATTATATGGCGTGATATTGACTGGAATGAATTGAAAAACACGGTGAAATAAAAGAAAACATCTATTTTTACCGTTTTGGCGGTAATATTTATTATTTTTAACCTAAATAAGTTGCAAAGTATAATATAAACACTTATATTTACCGCTAAAACAGTAATTTACTATGGATTACATACAACATCTGGGTGATATTATCAAATTTCATAGGAAAAAAGCCGGTCTTAGTCAAAAATCATTAGCTGATGTGGCAGGTGTTGGGAAAACCGTTGTATTTGATATTGAAAAAGGAAAAGAAACCGTCCGGTTTAAATCAATTATTCATGTGCTGAAAGCATTAAATATTACTATAGAACTGAATAGTCCATTAATGGATAAATATATTACAGAGAATGAGAACAGCTAAAGTATATATGCATAATAAGCTGGCTGGTTATTTAACTGAGATTGAAAAAAATAAAAAATATAAGTTCTCCTATGACGATAATTATAAAGGTGAGCCTGTCTCATTAACTATGCCAGTTGAATTTAAAGAATTTAATTTCAATTCTTTTCCCCCTTTTTTTGATGGCCTGTTACCTGAAGGTATACAGCTAGACGGCCTGTTAAGATTTAAAAAAATAGATAAGGATGATTATTTTAGTCAATTAATTGCTGCAGGAGCAGATCTGGTTGGTGCTGTAAGTGTGGAGGAGATGCTATGAACAAATGTCCTGTTACATATGAAAACTGTGAGGATAAGTACGCTCATAATGGGCTAAAATTTCTTTCACGTAATCTTACAGACCTAAAAGACTTAGATTATTCAGCTGAAGAACAAAGACATGAAGCTGCAAAACGCGCAACTAAAATGTCTATACAAGGTGTGCAACCAAAGGTGAGTGCGATTCTAAATGTTCAACAATCAAAATTTGAAATTGTCGATATTAAAGGAAAATATATAATAAAACCACAACATCATACCTACCCACAATTGCCGGAAAACGAAGATGTAACCATGAAAATGGCTTCAAAATGTGGAATTGACACTCCGGTACATGGCATGGTTTACTCTAAGGATGGTACCTTATCTTATTTTATTAAAAGATATGACAGAATTGGCAAGAATAAGAAATTACACGTTGAAGATTTTGCACAACTGGCTGGTGAGAAAAGAGAAACTAAATACGAATATTCTGTTGAAAAATTAATAAAGTTAATTGATGACAATTGCACATTCCCACAAATAGAAAAAATGAAATTTTTTAAGCGATTTTTATTTAATTTTTTAGCGGGAAACGAAGACATGCATCTTAAGAATTATTCAATTATTTCTCAAAATGATAAGATAGAATTATGTCCCGCATATGATTTTTTGAATTCAAGTATAATCCTGGGAAAAGATGTCGAAGAAACTGCGTTAACATTAAAAGGTAAGAAGAAAAACCTCACTAAAAATATTCTAATCGATTATTTGGGACTGGAAAGATTAGACCTTAACAAAAAAGTGATTAATAAAACCCTGAAAGAATTAAAAATTGCAATACCATTATGGTTTGAACTAATAAATAATTCATTCTTAAGAGAAAATCTAAAAGATGATTATAAAGAACTGTTAAAAAAAAGAATACAAGTGCTTGATTTATAGTAATATTTGTATTAAAAAATAAACAGACGATTTTCCTGCGAACCTATAAATTCTAATAGATTCGTCGTATTATAATCTTAATTTATTGATAATTACGCCTATTTTCCGATACAGAAA
>CAZWHH010000002.1:0-24627 GCA_964633615.1 uncultured Bacteroidales bacterium
CTTTTTAATGAGATATAAACTAAAATTTGGAAAGCTGCTCGGTTCAGATGCCATTATCGCCGATGCCAATTGTACACGGTCCTGCTTTTACCTTTCAATTCTTTTACTTGCTTCAAGCGGGTTGTATGAGCTATTCCAGATTGGATATATCGATACAATCGGATCTTTAGGTATTGCCTATTTTGCTTTTAACGAAGGCAGAGAGGCTTTTGAGAAAGCCAGAACCGGAAAATTCAGTTGCTGTGGCGACGGAAGTTGTAAAACATAGCCAACTGACAGGGTTCCGAACTTTTGAGTAAGTCTGATAAACTTTTAGCTGAAAAACCAGAGTAAAAAAATATTTTGTTAGCCTGTAGCACATCATCTACTTCGTTGGCTTCAGCTCGCAGTATTAATATACAGCTTCGCTTCGCCGCCTTGTATATGATGCACTACAGACTTTTTCAGTAAGCCTTAATTATGTAAATAAATACCAAAATATTACAAATAATTTATTTAACATTTTCTTTTTATTTGCGTCTAACTTATACTACTAAAATGGTAGCATAAATATCAAAATACATAAATCTATGAAAAGACAAGCAATTTTATACCTAATCGGATTTGTAGCAATTATCCTTTCATTTTCTACTGAAATCTTTGCACAGGAGAAATATGAAATCCTTCAGGACAAGTTTACCCTGAAAATTGAAGGCTCTTCAAACCTTCACGACTGGGATATGGAAGCGGAAAGCATATCAGGAGAGTTGTATGCCAAAGTGCAAAATTCCCTGGTAGAGAATTTCAATGCAGCAGACATACAGGTCAGCGTTGAAAAGCTGGAAAGTGGTAAACGCATTATGAACAATAAGACTTATGAAGCTTTACAATCTGAAAAGCATCCAAAGATAAGATTTAAGCTTCAGTCTGTTGACGATCTGTATTCTGCCGGGAACAGTTTTTCCGGAAAAGCGAATGGGAGGTTGACCATTGCAGGAAATAGTAAGGTGGTCTCCATTCCTTTTAGTGGAAAAATGAACGGGGAAGACCAATTTACGGTAAGTGGTGACTATTCTCTGAAAATGACCGAATACAATGTGGATCCACCCAAAGCAATGTTTGGGAGCTTAAAAACAGGAGATGAAGTCACAATAAAATATGAGTTCGTATTCAGAGAGAAATCAGGAATATTTACAAATAAGAACAAGTAAAATAAATAAATAATTAAAAAGTGAATTATGAAAAAGTTAGGAATTTTATTGAGTTTTTTAATTCTCATGACAACTGCCTTCGGACAATCTGTAGAAAAGGATGAAGCAGACAAAAAAACTGAAAAAAACGACCGTTCTTTACAATTTTTTAAAGAACCCGGTTATCAGGGATTAAATGTCTTTGAAACACCAAAAGAAAATGAGGTGGAATTTGATGGAATCGATGTACGTTTAGGGGGTGATTTTGCCTTGCAATTTCAGGGCTTGGATCATTCTAATACCAGTGGAGCACCAGAATTGATTCCTTTAGGAAGCAATGTGAATCTCCCTACAGCCAATCTGAATATTGAAGTACAGCTAATGGATGGTATGCGCATGCACCTCAGAACTTATCTGAGCTCACGTCACCACAACGATGCTTGGGTGAAAGGAGGATTCCTGCAGGTAGACAAATTAGACTTTATAAAAGAAGGATTTGCCTCCGGAATTATGGACATGACAACCATAAGGGCCGGTGTGGATGAACCAAATTTTGGCGATACACACTTCAGGAGGAGCGACAATGCAGATGCCATACACAACCCCTTCGTTGGTAACTATATTATGGATGCTTTCACAACAGAACCCTATCTTGAAGCAACATTCCAACCCAATGATTTTATCATTGTCGCGGGTGTGACAAATGGATTTTTGAATCCTTCTGTAAGTCAGGCTCTTACCCAATGGGGTACTGGAAAATACCAGGGAGAGGCAGATATAAAACCAACATTTTATGGAAAATTAGGCTGGGACAGCCAAATAAATCAGAGTCTCAGAATACGACTGACAGGCTCCTTCTATTCAGCCCAGGGTGCAGATAACGGCAATCACTTGTATGGCGGAGATCGTGCCGGAGCTCGCTATTATAATGTAATGGATTATATTGCTTCTGATTCAACTGTTTCTTCTAACGACTTCAGCGGAAGATTCAACCCGGGTTTTAATAAAGAGACAGCCATTCAGATTAATCCATTTATAAAATATTATGGGCTTGAATTTTTTGGTGTCTATGAGCAGACTATGGGTAACAGCGGAGCAGACAACAGGAAAGATGGTAAATATACTCAGATAGGAGCTGAACTTATTTACCGCTTTGGTTCATGGGATCAGTTCTATGTAGGCGGCCGATATAACAAAGTTTCCGGTTACGGAGATTATGCTGAAGGTGGCAGCAAGCCGGACGAAAAAGAAATTACCAGAATGAACGTTGGCGGCGGCTGGTTTTTAACCAAAAATGTGCTTGTTAAACTTGAGTATGTTTCTCAGGAATATAATGAAAATTTTGCGAATCCATGGACAGGTGCACCAAGTAACTTAACTGAAGGAACATTCAACGGAGTTGTGATGGAAGCAGTTATTTCTTTCTAATCCTTTTTGTTCTTTTTTATTGCCCTCCTTTTGGTTTTAAGAGGAGGGCATTTTAGTGAGGTTAAATATGATACATATGAATTTCAACCGCTTCAACCTATTATTATTAATTCCTGTTATTTTTGCTATAGATCTTTATGCACAAAATGGGGGAAATACTGAAGATTCCTTTAAATACATAGTAAAAGAAGTAACCATCAGGGGGAAAACGAATATTAATCAGTTTAGTTTTAACTATGATACCAATCACATTACTTATTTTAATGGGAATGATCATGAAAAGTATTCCGGATATTCAAAACAAATGGTCAAAATTGATTTGCCTGTAAAAGCATTTGATAGTAATAATCCCACGATGAATCAGGACTTTTATGCCCTGATGAAAAGCTCAGAATTTCCGGAAATAACTGTGGGGATTCCGAGAAGCCAGTTAGAGAAAATGTTTATCAATCGCAGCAAAGAACTTTTGATCTTTTATATAAAAATGGCTGGAATGGAGAAAGTTGTTACCGGAGATTATTCCTATACATTGAGTTCTCCCGGGAAACTCAACTTAGAGGGTGTGATGCACCTTCAGTTGGATGATTTTTCACTCGATCCGCCTCAAAAAATGCTTGGACTGGTTCAGGTGGATAACACTATTTTCATTAATTTTGATATTCTACTGTATCAACGCTAAAACTGAAAATTTTGAAATTTAATACAAAAACACGCTACGGAATACGAACTATTGTGGAAATTGCACTAAGAGGGCAGGAGGGGATATACCAGAAAGAGATCGCAAGGAATCAGAATATTTCTTTTAAGTACCTCGATCAGATTATTTCAGCCCTGAAAGCAGCAGATCTTATTGCAAATGTAAAAGGGAAGAAAAGCGGATATGTTTTAAAACGCCCCCCGGAAGCGATTCTTATTTATGACGTCTATCAGGCTTTCAATACCGGAATTTGTATTGTAGAGTGCTTAGATGGTAATTTTCATTGCAAAGCAGAGTATAATTGTCCGACCCGTTTTTTTTGGGAAGGGCTGAATGAGGTAATCATCGATTATTTTAAGAAGTATACAGTTAAAGATCTTGTAGAAAAACATAAACAAAATGGTTAGGCCTGCTTATATTTGATAGTCGTTATTACCAACCTATTCCCCTGATAAAAAGCCCGTATGTATAATCCTTGTCACTTCGCTGAAAAGGGACAGCGATATAAGGTTCAAGCACAAAGTACCCGAAAAGGTTGATTCGCAGAGCCAGGCCTGAACTGAAAATAGGCGTGTTCTTTTCAAAATCGGGTTCCCATGATAATTTCAGGTTTTGATAATTATTGCAGGCAAATCCACCATCAAAGAAGCCAACCAAAGAAGTATAGAAATACCGTGATTTGATCATGGTTAATCTTTTGGGGCCACTAAATGGCAACCGGATCTCGGCGTTGAATACTCCTATTTTAGAACCTGCCAGTTTATTCGTGTTTAAATTGTTTTCGGTATACGCCTGATTTCCTTCGAAGGAACCATAAGAATATCCCCTGACGAAGTAGTAATCTCCCACATACATTGGGTATAGTGATTCAGCGTCTTTACCATACCGGGCGTAATTTAATGCCCTGAATCCAAAACTTACGGGTTTTTTAAAGAAATATTTTCTAAAGTCGAATAAGGTTGCATACATATTATAAGATGCAAACATTCGGTCCACCTGGAACCTGTAGCGATATCCATCTAACGGGCCTGTAATCCCCATTCTTGAATTATCTCCTACATAAGCAAGGTAGGTTCTCCCAACCCAAAACGGATCAGGGCCAGGGATCTGTTTTCTGTCTTCTCCAATAAACATTCCTCCCGCGTAATAATTATTAATACTGTCAATACGGTAGCTGTACCTTGATATAGAGGCACCTGCCTCGAACCTTAACTTTCGTGAAAGGGGGTATTGTCCGAAAAAGGAGGCCTCATCATGGAATATTCTTATTCTTTCAATAACAAAGTTATCAACATATTCAGTTGTGTTCGGGTCTCCATCTAATTCCAGGCTGTCTAGTTTGAAATAACGGTAAGAATATCTGTAAGGGATGTGGCTAAATGAGGCTCCCCAGTTTAACCTGTTTTGCCTGTTATAGTAAACTACCTGGCCTCCTATATCATAAATTTCCCCCTGCACCTGGATATTTGTAAAGATCTGGTGTCTTTTAAGCACATCATTGAATAATGCGCTTACCCCTCCTGAGGCATACGTGCCAAATTGACTTGTACCTACACCCATTCCGCTGCTTCCGATATATTCAAGTTGAAATTGAGGCTTATAAGGCTCTTC
This sequence comes from uncultured Bacteroidales bacterium, assembly GCA_964633615.1. GTDB lineage: Bacteria > Bacteroidota > Bacteroidia > Bacteroidales > UBA12077 > JAGXLC01. The sequence goes on from CAZWHH010000002.1 coordinate 4,906, forward strand.
TGTGAAGGAGGTATCACTGTAAGTAGAACGTCTTGTGAGGCTTGATCCCAGGATATTTAAAAGCCGGTTACTGGGGGGGAGTATTTCCGGTTCATTATTAGCAAGGTCAGGGGATACTAATGTTTTGTTGAAATCTGACTCATCAGCCAGATAAACATGGTAATTATCATTCACATATAAGGTGTAGGCAATTTTTCCTGTTTTAGAGATGCTATAGGAGGGAGCCAGACTTGTGATTCCCGTGATCCCTGTTACGAAATCTGATAATTTAAATATATTCCCTGAATTAAATTCATACTTGTACAGATTTCTATAACCATCTGCATGAGATAAGAAATATATGGAATTTCCCGAGGGTCCGAATTTAGGGCTGAAGATATCTTTTTCCGGGAATATTTTGTTGAGTGTTTTTATCTCATGAGTAGTCATATCATAAATAGATATTCTATACTTCCCGTATTTCTGTTTTTCTAAATTCGTGTCTTTTCCCCGGTCTGAAATGAAGACAATTTTTTTCCCGTCGGGCGACCAGGAAGGTTGTAAATCGCTGTACTGATCATTCGTGAGACGCTGTACTTTTTCTGTATCCAGATCAAATAGAAACAGATCGCTTTTTCCATCTACCAAACCGGAAATAACAATTTTGTTTTCTGTGGGAGACCAGTTTGGATTTTTGAAGGCATCCACCCCTTCGATATAGTATTCATCGAGTATCCTGGCCCGGTTCTTTTTTAAGCCTGCGATAATTAATTTATTTTTCCCTTTGGAGAGAGAGGATAGAACGTATTTATCTCCTTCTGGTGACCAGGAACCTGCTGATTCTATATAATTAAAATCATCAATATGCGATCTTCTGACTACACTGGTTAGCTTTTTAATTATTTCCCTGTCTTTAGTGCGCGCCATTAAAAGATCAATACTAATTACATTTTTATTTGTTAGAAATGTGATATATTCTCCGTTGGGGCTAATCACCGGAGAAAGATTTAACTCCCCGGAATTCTCTTTTGTAAATAATTTTCTTCCTATCGGGTAAAGGGTGTCTTTTAAAAAAGGTTTGTAGGATTGTTTTATGGATTTTTCCCAGAGAGTTGATAAAGAATCCGCCTCTAATCCAAAAAGTCTTTTTGTTGCATTATCCAGTCCGTATTTTGCTGTATTAACAAAAAGAGGCTTAATCATTGCATCTCCCCAGATACCAGTGACAAATGCCCAGAAAGCATGTCCATATCGATAGGGAAAATATTTGTTGGGATATTTTGTCATGTCTTCAATAGACGGTACATCGTTATGTATTACGGCATCACGTAACCACATCGCTGTTTTGTTATCGCTGGATCCTATAGACATATATTCCGCCAGACCTTCAATCATCCAAAGAGGAATGTTTTGTAAAGATTCAAACCCCAAACTGTCATTCTTCTTGATTAAATTGTACTGGAATACGTGTACCATTTCATGGCCCAGCACATGATCTGTTTCACGGTTTGATTCCATAAAAGGCATAACGACACGTTGCCTTAGTCCTTCTGTTACTCCTCCTGTTCCCACGTTAATTAGCCCTGAAATTACCGTAGTTTGTTGAAAATCCGGATGATTGTTATACAATATCAGGGGATTATTTTTTACAGTATCTCTGAAAATTGAAAAATGGCGCTTATACCAATGCTCTGTCTGATATCCAAAATCTTCCATTATTTTATTGGAATCCATATAATGATAGATCTCAAAGTGGGGAGTTTCGTATATTTTAAAATCAAATTGTTCGTAATTTACCTTGTTTTGTCCAAAGTACTGAGAATAAGATGAATTGGGTATAAAAATCAGGCCTGAAACAAGAATAAAAGTTAGTAATAATAGTTTCTTAAACATAAGATAGATTACTTTTGTACCAAAATATAAAATTATTTGCATCAATACATTTTTATTTGGCTTTAAAACGCATTTTTTTTGACAAAGTTTTTTAATTTACTTTTTTTTTAGCAATTTGTAGCGAGAATAGAGAATTTTTAAACAAAAAAATGAGATATGAATTCAAACAATTATTGTATCATTATGGCGGGTGGAACTGGAACACGTTTTTGGCCGTTAAGCACGAAATCCAGACCTAAACAATTTTTAGATATTCTTGGCACAGGAAAAAGTCTGTTGCAAATGACATTCGAGCGATTTATAAAAGTTTGCCCCGTGTCAAATATATTTGTTGTAACCAACGAGATTTATAATGAATTAGTTAGATCCCAGTTGCCTGAGCTTGAACAAAACCAGGTTTTATTAGAGCCTGCCAAAAAGAATACAGCACCTTGCATTGCATACGCTAATTATAAGATACAGGCAGTCAACCCGAAAGCCAATATTGTAGTTAGTCCGGCAGATCACTTAATTCTTGATGAGGAAGATTTTTTAAAAATTATAAAGGAGGGTCTTGCTTTTACAGCCCAAAATGATGCATTGTTAACTCTGGGCATACAGCCTTCCCGGGCAGAAACAGGGTATGGATATATTCAGATAAACAGAGATGAGGAGGTTGAGGATAATGAAAATATTTATAAAGTAAAAACTTTTACTGAGAAACCAAATAAAGAACTGGCACAAAAGTTTTATGAGAGTGGTGAGTTTTTTTGGAATTCCGGAATTTTTCTATGGTCTTTACAAAGTATACAGTCAGCATTTAAAAGTTATTTAAGTGACATTGATGATTTATTTGCCGCAGGTACAGATAAATACAACACACCGGAGGAAGCTGATTTTATTTCGGAAGTTTATTTTAAATGTAAGTCTATATCCATTGATTATGGGATTATGGAAAAGGCTGATAAAGTGTATGTCTACGTATCAAAGTTTGGCTGGGCTGATTTAGGTACCTGGGGGTCATTGCAGGAACATCTGTCAAATGACGAAAACAATAATGCAATCAAAGGAGAAAATGTACTTACTTATGATGTTAAAAATTCTGTTATAAATTTTGATGATGACAAACTGGTAGTTATTAAAGGGCTTGATAATTATATCGTTGTGGAATCAGAAAACAAACTTTTAATCTATAAGAAGAAAGATGAACAGGAAATAAAAGAGATAGTAGCTAAGATTGAAAATAAAAAAGGTTCAGAATATATATAGATTGGGTTGTGTGTTCTTATAACCATAAAAAAACCGGGCTTAAACCCGGTTTTTTTATTACAGTATCTTCAATAAAAGATTGAATAAAATATTTTTTCTTTAGAATTCCCAAAGGTCATGTTCAAACTGGAAAATTTCATTCTTTATTCTTTTGGCCTCAAGAAGTGCATTGATTCCTGTGGTATAATCTCTGATCAAACGATTCTCATAAACATTAGATTCCTGAACAATAAAGCTGTTAAAGCGCCTTTGCTGGAAGAAATCATCGAAACTGATTCTCTGGGCATCATTATGACGATTAAATACTTCCCAATTGGCAAAAAGATGGCGGGCTTCGGGATAATACACCCAAAATGCCTGTGATTTTCTTTTATCGCCTGTATCCTCATCTGTATATTCTCTGATAGGGCAGATTCCCACGATTCTTACATTCAATCGTGAGTATCTTTTATCAAAGTACCACTGTTCTTTAATCAGATACTTTGTAATTTCTTCATATTTTATTTGACCCGGGATAACCTCTTTTTCATAGGTTCCATCAGGTTGTTGAATTCTTTGTGTATCGGCTTTAAATCCCAGTGCTCCATAAGCTTCATCTCGGGTGATCAAATTATCAAAAAGATCATCGGAATAAACAGTCAGCCCCTCTTTATCAATACCATGAACGATCAGTCTTATCAGGCTTTTTCTGTCATCCATTTTATTTAGTGGGAAATACAAAGGATGGTTCATTTTTTTGCGGCAATCAATCATCTGCCATGTCTTCTTGGTCCACATTACATCGGCTTCTCTTAAATGGGCATAGGGCAAAGGTTTTTTAGCCGGAATGTTTTCCTTTGTGTAGATATCATCCTCGACGGTTTGCGCTTTGCTTTCAGGGGGATTCATAATTATAAATAATGCCCCCAGGATAAAAAATAGAAAGAATCGTTTCATAATATTATTCATTTAAAATATTTAATACTTGTTTATTCAATAGTAAAAACAATAGGGTTTAATCTTTTTACAGCCCCATCTTGTCCTACAGCTCTTAAATCCTCAAATGTTACTTTAGAATTTCTTCTGATATTCTGTTGCATCCAGTCTCTTATTTCCTTATTAATTCTGTTGTTATTTTGATTTATGTCTTTAATATAGCCTCCTCTATCCGTTGTTGTAATAGTGTATTGGGTCACAGTATACTCCAGATCAAATAAGAAGTCTTCCATCTTTGCAAATACAGCACTTTGAGCGACCAATAGGTTTTTATTTATATCACCTCCGGATTTTCCTGCCACTTCAGCGGTAGGTGTTGGTAAACCTTTCACGCGAAAACTTTGTGATCCGTATGATCTGAATTCTCCATCGGTTTCTGCGCTTACTCTGATAACGCAGTTTTTCCCAACAACGCGGGGTTTTACTTCATAATTCCCTGCTCCGCCTATTTTGTAGATTGAACCATTTGACATGGTGGGTCGGAGTTTACTGCTGGGAACCCCGGGTATAGAGATACTCACAGGGTTGGGTATTCCGGCATAAAATACATTCATCTTAGTAGGTGAAATAACAACATTGGGTGGAGCCACACGATAGGATTTTTTGAAAGGTTTTTTGATGGTATCTCCTTCCGGTCCGGTCAATTTAATAATTCCTCCCCATTCGTAATCTCCTACACGGTTTGTCTCTTGTATGAATTTCCCTTTTCCCTCTTTTTCATCCACTTTAAGGGTATCATCAATTCGTGTCATTCTTATATCATATGTTCCATCCTCACGGCGAACACTATCCCATTCACCTATTAAAATAACAGGAGGTGCTGTAGTATCTCTTGCAGCGAGAAATACTTCGGCTTTATAGGGATTCCCTCTGATAATGTCATTGGAATTTGGAATAACAGTTGCTTCCAGCTTATTAAAATTAAATTCTCCGGCATTAATCTGTTTTAACAGATAATCAATTATTTCTGATTCCGCATTTCGAATATCAGCCTGCATCTTGCTAAGCAGAGTTAATGTAGCTGCAAGAGGGATGTTATAGAAATGTTTTCTTTCCCAGCTTTTTTTCTCATAACCTTCCAGCCTGGGGGGATCAGATGTATCTAAACCGCTCTTTATTGAATTGATGATCTTCACATCATTCGTATCAATCAGGGATAGAAGGTGATTTTTAAATTCATTTATTTTTTTCTTAAGTTTATATGCCTTTCCGTTTTGGGATTCTCCCTTACCAATTAGAATTCGGGTCGAGGTATTCCAATGAGCTCCGCCTTTCACTTTGCTATGATGAATTATAGTATCTCCATTTTCTGTTATTTCAAGCGCTTCATTTTCTTCAACATTTTTGCCCTGGTTTTCCTTGATAATATATACTTTCAGATCATTTTGAATATAGTTATATAATTCATCTGCTTTTTCTCTCACTTCATGAGCCTTATCTCTCCAGCTCCCGGCTTTTTGTTCATTAATAGCAGCTTCTTCATCTATATCATCGTAGATTGTTTCATTTTTCTTAACGAAATTGGAGGTGGTTTTCTTTATTCCATTATTTACCAAACGAAAAGCATCCAATACCTCGGCTGATACATTCATTGCTAACATTGCAGTTAGCACCAAATACATCATACCAATCATTTTTTGACGAGGAGTTTCTTTTCCGTGACCCATAACTGACTTCTATTTTTATCAACTATTATTTGTCATGACAGACATAGCAGACAACATATTTCCATAGACTGAATTAAGTTCTTCAAGATTTTGGTTCAGTTTTGAAATTTCTTCTCTGTATTTCTGTGTTTCATCAACAGATGCTCTTAAATCTTTCATGATGTCATCCATATCACCATATATCCCTTCAGTTGTTTTTACATGTTCATTTGTATTTTTCAACTGGAGTTCATAGGCAGAGTTTAATGCAGAAAGATTTTTATTCATCTCTTCCAGTTTTTCATTTAGCGTGTTATTTTCTTGAGTTACACTGGATTGAACGTTTTCTGAGATGTCTTTATATGCATTAGAGAGGTCTTCCCCGGATTCTTTTACTTTTTCTGCAAAAGTTTTTCCTCCTTCTTCCATCTGATTGGCCATATTTTTCCCGGATTCTTTTATCTTTTCTGCAGAATCACGATATATACCGCTTAGTTCCTCAATGGATTGACTCAGGTCGTTATTGGATTTATTATAGGATTCTGTTAAGTAATTGATTGATTCTGAGGCAGCCTGGAGATTATCTACATATTGATTGGTAGCAATACTTGCATCTGAAACCTCACTAATATTTTTAGTGGTTTCATTTAATTTTTTTAATCCATCACTGAGCTGTTCAAATAGCTCTGGTGATATATCTGCATTTTCAAGCATTTCGTTTAACTTGTTTAATGCACCTTGTCCACCACCTGTTGGTACACCTGCGGAAGCAGCAGCTTCTTCACCAGCTCCTTCGTCACCGGATACAACAGTTCCCCCTCCGCTACCAACGGGAGAACCTGCCATTGCTTCTCTTTCTCTTCTGGCACGATTCCTTTCTCTGGCTTCTTCCGGGTCTTCCTCTATACCTGCAAGTTCCGGGTACACAATTGACCAGTCCACTTCTTCATGCTGTGGCTCAAATGCCGAGAAGAAGAAAATGATGGCCTCTGTGCTCATCCCAACGATCAGGGCAGGGCCAGCCCACGCCCAGTGCTGCAATTTAGCGAGTGCACCAATTAAAACCACCGATGCTCCCCAGCCATAGAGTTTGGCCATGAACTTTCGCCACCCGGCAGTCTGGACCAATTCTTGAATACTAATCATAGCTTGATTGATTTAAGTTTTTTTATTTTTTACTTCCTAAGTATGATCTTACATTTCTAAATCCAATATAAGCTCTGGTTGAATCCTTGTATTCATAAGATCTTGAGCCATTTTGTAAATAATAACCAATATCTTTCCATGATCCTCCTCTTACTACTTTTCTTTTCATGGCAGGAGTTTCATTCGGTTTGGAACGATATTGATAATTTGGATTCATATCGTGTGTGAAGAAATAAGCTGATTCATCATAGGCATTTGCTGTCCATTCTGATACATTCCCGGCCATATCATATAAGCCATATTCATTAGGGGCATAGCTTCCAACAGGCATACTAATTAGTCCGCCGTCGTCTACGTAATTCCCTCTAAGTGGTTTAAAATTGGCAAGGAAACAGCCTTCTTTGTTTCTTGTATAAGGGCCACCCCATGGATAGGGACTCAGGTCTAAATTCCCCCTGGCTGCATATTCCCACTCAGCTTCTGTAGGCAAACGATAGTCCTGTACTCCTCGATCTCCATTCCTTTTCAGATGTGTGTTGAGTAACTTGGTTCGCCATATTGAGAATGCTTTGGCCTGATCCCAGTTAACACCCACGACAGGGTAATCTGCATAAGCGGGATGAGAAAAATAACTATCAGCATAGGGTTCATTGTATGCATAGGTAAAGTCGCGTATCCAACATAAAGTATCCGGGTAAACATTTATTTTCCCTCTCATGATGAAAGCTCTCCTGCCATCAATGTCCATTGATTCTCCTTGTGCATTGATTACTTTACCTTCATATTGCTTGGTGTCAAAATTATATTGATTAGCTCTTTTGGCTGCTTGCTGCATATCAATCCAATAGTATTCATACATTAATAGCCTTGTATCAATTTGTTTTTTTCCAAAGAGCCTGTCTTGTTCTGTATAATACATTTCGTTCATAATCTCTCTTTGCGCTTCATCGGTAGGATCAATTTCTACTTCCCAATTAATAAGGGGTGGGTCTATGGGATTTCCGTACTGGTCTTCAGTGATCAGGAAATCTTCAATTTGCTGGCCTAATTTATATCTGAGGATAGAATCTTTCACATACTTTACAAATTGTCTGTATTCGCTGTTTGTTATTTCGGTATCATCCATCCAGAAGGCATCAACAGATAAAGTTTTTGTTTTTGTTGTCATGGCCCATGATGCACTTTCATCACTTGGCCCCATCTTAAAACTTCCCATTGGAATAAATACCATACCATGGGGATTGTTTTCATACCAATCTTTTGTGTCCACGCCAACAAGTTCCCCTGAACTTCTTGGATTACTACAACCGAAGGCAAAAGCTATTACTGTGATCAAGACTATTAATTTCTTCATAATACTATAGATTTATATTGCAAAATAATAATTTTTTAATGAACTACAAAAATCTTATACTCTTATACTTTTTGGGGCTTTTGTCTACTTTTGCATCAAAACAAAAGCCTACCATAATTTCATGCGATCCCTGGTTATATTTGCTTAATTCGGAGACTGAAAAATCGTAAGCATAACCCACCCGAACCCAGTCAAATAATTTTGCACCCAACATTCCTGTTAATGTTTTGTCAGTTCTTATTGAAACGCCACCCCAAAACTTTTTATTGTATGAAACATGAGTATTAAGTCCTATTTGGGACATGGTGCCGTCTGTCTGAACCATCAATGAGGGGTTAAGGGAAAATTTGCTATCTGAAACTGAAATCTGATACCCCGATATTAAATAATAATTTCTAGCAATCGAAGATTCTACATTTGTTTCAGAAGAACTGAATGTTGGTTCGTTTAAATGTGTAGACGAAAGACCTATATAAAGATCATCCGTATTATAATATACTCCAAAACTTAAATCCAGGGCGAATTCATCTTTTATTTCACTTGGAATTGCCGGATCTTCACTTACAGCACTATGCAATCCTGTACCTGTTGGGATATTCCAGTTGGGATCAAGAGAATAATTGAGCACACCTCCATTTACCCCAAACCCTAGTTTTCCATCCCACACATCAAATCGGTAAGCCAATGCCAGGTTGGCCCCCAGGTTATTATTAAAACCAATTTTATCCTGAATAATCGATAATCCAATTCCTGCATCAATCCCAAATGGATGAATGGCAGCATCAAAATTGAAAACACTTATCTCGGGCGCACCATCAAACCCAAACCATTGTTGCCTGTGCAGGGCAGTCACGCAAATTTTACCATGGCTTCCCGTGTAGGCAGGGTTATAAGTTAATTGTGTGAACATATTCTGACTGAACTGCGGATCCTGCTGACTTACAGCGGCAGTCGTCAATATAAAAATTGAAAAGAAAGTGGCTCCAATTTTTTTCATAAAAACCTATATGTCCTCAATTTTGTAAATACTGAACGTAAAATAAAAAAAAATATTCTTGTAAAACAAATTTATCAACAACAAATGTTGATAACATTTTCCTTATACTTTAAAAGGATAGATAAGGTTACTTTCATCCTTTATTTTTTATTAAAGAATTTAAGTATATAAATCTTAGTGATTGGCTGCTTTGTTGTTGAAGTTTATTTTTTTATAAAATTTCATCCATTTTTCAGGAAATTCCTGGTTGGTTGCATATAAGTAGTCTTTATATGTACATGGCATGATGTGGTTTTTATTATCGTTTATTGAAGGGATATCCATCCACCATCTCTCTGTCTTTTCGCTTTTATAAAATATGATAGAGTGTTTTTCAATATCTACTATGAATTTTTTTATATGCTCGTCTTTTTGAGGATCTTCCGTAATTCTGGAACTATAGCCATTGATTATAAACCAAATAATCTGGCTTATTAATTTTCCGGTTTGCCCGTTTTTTTCTTTTGTCCCGAGCGCATCAAAAATACTGACAATGCTGGTTGAATCACTAATTCCCGCGTATTGTGCTATTTGACAAATCTCTTCTGAGTAAAATCCATTGGGTTGAATTTCTTCCTGTGCAGGAGCCTCTGAATATTTAAGAGAATTTATACTGATAGAACAAAAATCTGAATTTCTCAATAAGGGTTCTGTTTCTTTCAAATCACTTCTCAGATATCCCAGCCTGTTTTTATCCCAATTCGCATGATCTTCAAAAAGCCTGGTAATTTGTTCAGATAAAAAGTAGGATTGATACCCCAGGTGACTATAGTCTACCATGTTAAGATCTAAAAATTTACTCTCCAGAAGGTTTTTTAATGTATCGAAATCAGGCTCTATAGCATTATAATTTACTTTTGAATTGAATGCCTTTAAAATTCCCAGGTTGTAAATGCTGGATCCTCCAAATACAATTGTTAACACATTTTTTTCTCTTAAATAGGAAATTATTTCTTTCAGACCGATTAATGTATCCTTTAAGGTTTTTCCTTTTATCAGATCTCCCAGATCGATGATTGTACATTCCAGGTTTTTGGGTTTGCTTAATTTGTATAATTCATTTCTTATGTTTGTGGTGATATTGTTTGGGCATTGTTCTTTTGAAAAAAAATAGGGAAGTCCCAGCAAGGCAATGTTTCCCTCAACTAATTCTTCGCCGGGAAATTTTTTGTTATTATTAAAAATAACTTTACTGGGTAGATTTCCGGAAAATTCAGATTCTTTGACTATTACAGGATGCAGGTATGAAGCCGGGTCCATAAGGATTTATTTCTTTTTGTTTTTATTTGAACTTTTTGTTTTAGTCGATTTCGTGGTTTTCTTAGTTGATTTTCCGGATGTTTTTTTCTTTGTTTTTTTGGTACTGCTGTTTTTGTTTTTTTCTTCTTTTTTAGTAATGATTTCCATGCATTCTTTTTCTGTTAGCTTTTCAGGATCATTTTTCTTTGGAATTCTGTAGTTGTTGTTTTTGTAATTAATGTATGGGCCGTATCTCCCTTTTAATATTTGCAGGTTTTTGTCTTTAAATGTTTTAATGATCTTATTTTTGTCTCTTTCCCTTTTTTCTTTAATTAATTCAATCGCTCTGTCAAGTGTTATTTTAAAAGGATCGTCAATCCCTTTTTTAAGAGAGGCGTATTTTGAATCATGTTTTACGTAAGGCCCAAACCTCCCAATTCCTACTATTACTTCTTTACCTTCAAACTCCCCTAATTTTCGGGGCAGCTCAAATAATTTTAAGGCTTCTTCCAGTGTGATGGTTTCAAGATGCTGTCCTTTTTGCAGGCCGGCAAATTTTGGCTTTTCTTCCTCCTCTTTTGTGCCAAGCTGAACCATAGGACCATAAGGGCCGATTTTTGCAGAAACCTGTCTGCCGGTTTTCGGATCGGTTCCTAAAATTCGTTCTCCTACATTTTTCTCTGCTTTATCAAGAGTTTCTTCTACCTTTTTATGGAATGGAACATAAAATTTATCGATCATCTTGTTCCATTTTACTTTTCCTTCAGCAATGTTATCAAATTGCTCTTCTACATTTGCCGTAAAATTATAATTAATGATTTCCATGAAGTATTTTTTCAAAAAATCATTTACCACCATGCCAATATCATTTGGGAAAAGCTTTCCTTTTTCCGACCCTGCCATCTCTGTTTTTTTTGTTTCAGAGATTTTGCTTTGATCTAATATAAGTTCATTATATTCTCTCGGCGTTCCAAATCGATCTTCTTTCACAACGTATCCTCTGTCCTGAATAGTAGAGATGGTTGGAGCATAGGTAGAGGGACGGCCTATTCCTAATTCTTCGAGTTTTTTAACAAGACTGGCTTCGGTGTACCTTGGGGGGTGCAGTGAGAATTTTTCAGTGGCTTTAATTGTTTTATAGTTTAATTTTTGATTAACTGATAATGCCGGAAGCAATCCTTTTTTTTCTGTCTCTTTTTCTTCATCAGAGGATTCCATGTAAACTTTTAAAAAACCATCGAATTTTAATATCTCTCCCGTTGCAATGAACAGGTAATCCTGATTCGATATATCAATTTTAATATTGGTTTTTTCCAGTTCAGCCGGACTCATTTGTGAAGCGACTGTTCTTTTCCAGATGAGATTATACAGTTTTTTTTCCGGTTCACTGCCGGTTACTGTTGCATTTTGCAGATAAGTAGGCCTGATAGCCTCGTGCGCTTCCTGCGCTCCTTTTGATTTGGTTTGATATTTTCTGGTCTTAAGATACTTCTCTCCAAATTGAGTGTTTATAATTTCTTTAGTTCCTGCAATGGCGGCGTTTGACAGATTTACAGAATCTGTTCTCATGTAGGTGATTTTACCCGCTTCATAAAGCCTTTGTGCTACAGACATTGTTCTTTTAACAGAAAAACCAAGTTTTCTGCTTGCCTCTTGCTGTAAGGTTGATGTGGTAAAAGGAGGAGCGGGGTTCTTTTTTGAAGGTTTTTTAGTAATGTCAGTAACCTGGAAACTCGCCGACTTACAGCCGCCTAAGAAAGATTTAACTTCTTTCTTTGTTTTTAGTCTTTTGGATAATTCAGCGGAAAATTCTTTATTGTCTGCCTGAAAATAACCGGTAATTTTATAGGAGGATTCGCTTTTAAAGTTGATGATCTCTCTTTCCCTTTCTACAATCAATCTTAAGGCCGCAGATTGAACCCTCCCTGCAGATAAGGAGGGTCTCACTTTCCTCCAGAGAACGGGTGAAAGCTCAAAACCAACGAGTCTGTCAAGTATTCTTCTTGCCTGCTGGGCATTTACCAGGTTAATATCAATATCCCTGGAGTTTTTGATGGCATTTTGAATGGCTTCTTTGGTAATTTCATGAAAGACGATTCGTTTGGTTTTCTCTGGCGAGAGATCCAGTACTTCATATAAGTGCCAGGCAATGGCTTCCCCTTCACGGTCTTCATCAGTAGCGAGCCATACTGTTTTTGTTTCTTTAGCTAATCTTTTTAGTTCTTTTACAATTTCTTTTTTATCTTCAGGAATTGTATATTTGGGCTGATAATTTTTTTCAACATCAATACCATAATTCTTTTTTTCAAGATCTCTGATATGACCATAACTGGATTTTACAAGGAAGTTTTTTCCTAAAAATTTTTTTATAGTTTTGGCCTTTGCGGGCGACTCTACAATCACTAAATTTTCTTCCATGAAAAAAATGGATTTAATATAATATAATTGAAAACAGCAAAGTTAATACAATTAAAATATCAACATCAAAAAAATATTAAATAAAAATACTCCAAACCTAAAACATTGAAAATGAAATTTAGAGTAAAACTTACCAGGAAAAACTATATACAATTGTTTTGGACATTGTTCGCGTTTCCTTTTGTTTTCTTAATCGTGGTTTTTACCCTGATTGGAATGGAAACCTTTGGCCCTTTACCAACCTTTGAAGAGCTGGAAAACCCTGATAATAATCTGGCTTCCCAGGTTTTTACTGAGGATGGGAAGCTGTTAGGGAAATTTTATGATCAGAACAGAACTTATGTAGATTTCAGGGAGTTATCCCCTAACATAGTAGACGCTCTGCTTGCCACAGAAGATATACGTTTTCACAAACATTCCGGGATTGATGCAAGAAGCCTTATTCGTGTTGCTGTGAAGACTGTTCTAATGGGGAAAAGATCGGGAGGAGGCAGTACGATTACGCAACAGTTGGCTAAAAATCTTTTCCCGCGCGATACTTTTACTCAGAGCACCCAGCTGGGTAGAGCGGTCTATTTGATGGTAACAAAATTTAAAGAATGGATTACCGCGGTGAAACTTGAACGAAATTATACGAAAAAGGAGATCATGGTGATGTATTTGAATACTGTTGCTTTTGGTGGCCAGTCTTATGGAATTAAATCTGCTGCAAAAACCTATTTTAATTCTGAACCGGATTCCTTAAAAGTTGAAGAAGCAGCTACTTTGATAGGTATGTTGAAAGCACCCACCAGGTATTCTCCAATACTTCATCCTGAAAGATGTAAACAAAGACGAAATATTGTCCTCGGACAGATGAATAAATATGATTATTTGTCGAATGCAGAATTTGACTCTTTATCTATTCTTCCGTTGGATCTTGATTATAAAATTCGGGATCATAATCAGGGCCCTGCCACATATTTTCGTGCATACCTCAGAAAGATCATGAGAAAAGAAAAACCCGTAAAAAGAAAGTACCTTTCCTATGAGTCGTATAAAGAAGATTCTACCGAATGGGCGAATAATCCGTTGTATGGTTGGTGCAATAAAAACCGGAAGCCGGATGGTTCACCATATGATCTTTTTAAAGATGGATTGAAAATTTATACCACGATAAATTATAAATTGCAGGAGGAAGCAGAAAAAGCAGTAAAAAAACATTTGAGTGAAGACATACAGCCAAAGTTTTTTGAAGAAAAAAAAGGCAATAGAAATGCCCCGTTTTCAAAAGAGATGTCTCAGGAGCAGATTGATAATATTATTGAGCGTTCTATAAAAGGCACACATCGCTATTATATGTTAAATCAGCGGGGCTTAAGTATGGATTCAATCATGACCATCTTTAATGAGCCTGTTCAAATGAGCGTGTTTAGTTATGACGGGGAAACAGATACTACTATGAGTCCGTTAGATTCTATTCTTTACTACAAACATTTTCTCAGGGCAGGAGTGATGTCTATGAATCCCCAAAACGGACATGTAAAGGCTTATGTAGGGGGACCTAATTTTCGTTATTTTAAGTATGACCATGTCACACAAGGGAAACGCCAGGTAGGCTCCACTATAAAACCTTTTATGTATACTTTGGCCATGCAGGAAGGTTATTCTCCCTGTTATAAAGTGGCTAATGTTCCAAGTACCTTTTTTGTTAATGATACCACCTGGATACCAAAAAATTCAGGTCCTTCAAGATATGATGGAGAGATGGTCTCATTAAAATGGGGGCTGGCACACTCGGTAAATTATATATCCGCGTGGCTGATTAAACAGTTCAATGAGCAGGCGGTAATAGATATTATGCGTAAGATGGGTATTAAAAGCCATATTGATCCTGTCCCTTCCATTTTCCTTGGAACTGCTGATATTTCACTTTATGAAATGGTAGGTGCATACAGTACTTTTGCCAATAAAGGTGTTTATATTGAACCCCTTTTTGTTACCCGGATAGAAGACAGGGAAGGGAATGTGATTACTACTTTTAAACCCAGACAAAAGGAAGCCATCAGTGAACAAACGGCTTACCTCATGATTAACTTACTGCAGAATGTTGTAAAGGAAGGAACTGCTATCAGGCTAAGACTTACATACGAGATGAATCATTCCATTGCAGGAAAAACAGGGACTACACAAAATCAATCGGATGGCTGGTTTATGGGAGTTACACCTAATTTAGTTTCTGGTGTCTGGGTTGGTGGAGAGAACAGAGGCATTCATTTTAAAGGCATTACATTAGGCCAGGGGGCTAACATGGCTTTACCTATATGGGCCTTGTATATGAAGAATTCTTATGATAAGGAGAACTTAGATTATCCTTTATCAAGAGAAGATGAATTTGAGGAACCCAATGAATTTAATTATATACTGGATTGTGAAAAATATGAACGACTAAAGAAGGGACAGTCCGAACAAAGAGAAGACGATTTTTTTTAGGGCTGAGTACCCGGGATAGAGTTTAGTAGTATTTTTGTATATTGATTTTGAGGAGCTTCGAATATTTTGTCAGAAGCTCCTTTTTCAATGATTTTTCCTTGTCTCATTACAACAATTTTGTCCGCCATGAACCTCACAACTGAAAAGTCATGGGAAATAAAAATATAGGTAAGTTGATATTTTTCTTTTAAATCCTGCAGTAAATTTAAAATTTCGGCTTGTATTGAAACATCCAGGGCTGAAACAGATTCATCGCACACGATAAATGAAGGGCGCAAGGCTAATACACGGGCAACAGCTACTCTTTGGCGTTGTCCCCCGGACAGCTCATGGGGATACCGATGGAGAAAATGTTCCTCTAGTTTTACATCATTTAAGATTTCTTTGACTTTTGTCAGGGTTTCCTTTTTGCTGCTTGTATAATGGTAATAATTTAGGGGCTCTGCTATGATTTTTTCTACAGTGGGTTTTGGGTTTATTGATGAATAAGGGTCCTGAAAAATAATTTGTACTTCCTGACGGAATTGCCTGAGTGATTTTCCGGATAAATCATTTAGCTTTTTTCCTTTATAATAAATGTTTCCTTCCGTAACATTTAAAAGTTTTAGCATTAATCTCCCGAGAGTGGATTTGCCGCAACCAGATTCTCCCACCAGCCCAAGGGTTTCATTTTTGTGAATGGAGAGTGAAATATTTTTTATAGCTTCCAGCGAGTGGATTGATTTGCCCCAGAAGTTGCTTTTTAAAGAGAATTGTTTTGATACATTTTCAAGAGAAAACAATATTTCCCCGGATTTTCCGGGAGGTGTTTCCATGGAAACCTGAGTGTTTTCTTCGCCAGGATGATAAAAATCTTTTAATGTTTTTAATCGAAAAGGTTTATAGGAAAGGGGTGGACGGCAGGCCAAAAGTCCTTTGGTATAAATATTCTGTGGATGATGAATGATTTTTTCTTTGCTGTTGAATTCAACGATTTGTCCTTTATTCATTACGGCGATAGTATCTGCTATTTCTGAAACTACTCCCAGGTCGTGAGAAATAAATATCAGGCTCATATTGTATTGCCGTGTTAGTTCTTTTAATAACTGAAGGATGGATTGCTGTACCGTGACGTCCAATGCAGTGGTTGGTTCATCAGCAATTAGAATTTTGGGATTGCAGGAAATCGCCATAGCGATCATAACTCGCTGTATTTGTCCACCTGACAACTGATGGGGATAACTCCTGAAAATTCTTAAGGGAACAGGAAGTTTGACCTGCTCAAATAAATCCAGGCATAATGCCCTGGATTGTTTAGATGATAAATTTTTATGTTCTTTGATGTTTTCAATTACCTGGTTCCCGCAGGTGTAAACCGGATTGAGTGATGACATGGGTTCCTGGAAGATCATGGCAATATCATTTCCCCGGATGGCTCTCATTTCTTTTTTGCTCAGATCAGTTAAACTGATGCGATTATTGTTTTCAGGATAGAAAAAAATATTCCCTGAATGTATTGAGGCTGAAGGTGGAAGAAGACCCAGAACCGATAATGCTGTGATGGTTTTTCCTGAGCCTGATTCCCCTACAATACCCAGAGATTCTCCCTGTTTTAAATCAAAAGATACATGATCTACAGCTTTTACAATGGGGAGCTGAGTGGTAAAATGAATGCTCAGGTTTTTAACCGACAGTATTTTTTCGGCCATCTGGTTTTTTAATTTTAATGGTTCCGTTTGCGTCTGGCTATTGCTGAATTTGATACGCTAATCATCTGATCACGGATCGATTGCCAATGTTTTGTTCACGAATGGTTCTTGTCGCAGACGCCCTCTTTTTTACTATATGTTTTTAATCTAACGAAAGATACTTGTTAACAATTCCCGGACCGTATTGATTTTAATTGTTTCTATAGCAAAGGTGTTGGTTTTGAGTTTGTTATATCCTGAAATTATTATTTTCCTGAATCCGATTTTTTCAGCCTCCTGAATTCTTTGTTCTATTTGGCTAACCGCTCTTATTTCTCCCGAGAGACCCACCTCTCCTGCAAAACAAATATTCTGTGGAACCGACTTGTCTGTTAAGGAAGATAATACAGCAGCTATAATTGATAAATCAATGGCAGTATCTACTACTTTAATGCCCCCGGCAATATTGAGAAATACATCTTTGTTATACAAGTTAAGATTGGCTTTTTTTTCCAGAACAGCCAGCAGCATACTCAATCTTCTTCCGTCAAAGCCTGTGGTGGTTCTTTGGGGTGTTCCATAGGGTGATGAACTGACAAGGGCTTGAATTTCAACTAAAAAAGGTCGAATGCCATCTATGGTTGCCGCAATGGCCACACCGCTTAACTTATCTTTTGATTGATTTACAAGAAGTTCTGATGGATTAAGCACTTCTTCCAGGCCAAAATTGTGCATTTCAAAAATTCCAATCTCAGAGGTTGATCCAAAACGGTTTTTTAATGAGCGCAATACCCTGTATATATAATTATGATCTCCTTCAAATTGCAATACTACATCCACGATATGTTCCAGGACTTTTGGTCCGGCGATGCTCCCTTCTTTATTGATATGTCCGATTAGTATGATGGGAATAGCTGAGGATTTTGCAAATCTCAGAAGCTGAGTAGCCGATTCTCTTACCTGAGTGATGTTCCCCGGAGAAGAATCTATGTTTTCAGAGTATAAAGTTTGTATAGAGTCAACAATCAGAAGGTCCGGCCTGAAATCCTTGCTTTGGGAAATTACTTCTTCGAGCGAGGTTTCGTTGAATAAGTGGAGATTTTCATTTTGAATATTGATCCGGTCTGCCCGGAGTTTTATTTGCCGAAGACTCTCCTCCCCTGAAACATACAGACTTTTCAGTTTTTTTGATTTTAAAGCGATCTGAAGGGCCAGGGTGGATTTTCCAATGCCTGGTTCTCCCCCGATAAGTATTACAGAGCCGGGCACTATTCCACCTCCCAGCACCCTGTTCACTTCCTGATAATTTGCAGATATTCTTGGTTCTTTTTCAAGGGATATTTTCGAAAGGGGTTGTATCTCATTGGTATTTCCCTCCCGTATGGACTCTTTTTTACCGGGGGAGGCAGATAAACGTTTTTCTTTGTAGGTATTCCATTGCTGACAATAGGGGCATTTCCCTATCCATTTGGGTGAATCGGCACCGCAATTTTCACAGACGTAAACGATTTTATCTTTTTTAGCCATAAAAGAGTATAATTCCTATTTTTTAATTTTTTCAATCAAAGAGGAAGTTGAGAAACCTTTTGTTAATTCAATAGTGATAATTTCACCCCCATTTGATTCCACAATATCTGCCCCGACAATGTCCTTTTTTTTGTAGTCAGCTCCTTTTACCAGCACATCCGGTTTAATAATTTTTATTAATTCGTAGGGTGTGTCTTCATTAAAGAATATAACAGAAGTAACAAAAGTCAGAGATGCAAGAATTAGAGCCCTTGTCTGTTCATCCTGTATGGGCCTGTCAGGGCTCTTAATTTTTTTTACCGATGCGTCGGTGTTCAATCCAACAACCATCACATCACCGAAAGATGCTGATTTTGCCAGGTATTCAATATGCCCGCGATGAAGAATATCAAAACAGCCATTGGTGAAAACAATCTTGTTGTTTTTTAACCGCCAGTAAGTGAGTAAAGGCTTAATATCTTCTTTATGTATTATTTTTGAGTTCAGAATTTCCAGGTAATCCATTGTTTATATCTTTTTGTTTTGATTTTCGATTCTGTATTATCAGCATGATAAAGGAAAAAGCGCCAAGCAGAATTGCCAGAATAGCCTGGGATTCGTGTGAGAGAGTTGCATATACAATCCCTTCGGCTTTGGGAATTCCATATATCATTAATCCTGAGGATACTAATATATGGAATACTCCGATTCCTCCCTGTACGGGGGCTGACAACCCTAACCCTCCCAGAATTAAAATGAACAGGCCATCAAAGGGTTTTAGGGTTGATGTAGACGGGAGGGCAAAAAAGAGAAGATAGGTCATTAAAAAATACATGATCCATATAATTAGGGTATGCAGGATGAATTTCCATCTATCCTCCATTTTTGCTATAGTTTTTAATCCTGATATTACGCCCCTGAATATTTTTTTTATTTTTTTTATTAAAGGAAACGTTGAAAATTTTCTGAATAAGAATATAATAATAGCAAACAATAGTGTTATGCTCAAAATGACAAGAATCCATTTCAGAACAGAAAAATCAAAGAAAGAGGAAATAGAATTTGAAATGGGAGAGAAGATTTTTTCAGATAAAAATTCTCCAAAAACTCCTACTTTGGAAAAAAAGACATAAAGAATAATAA
>CAZWHH010000003.1:0-10836 GCA_964633615.1 uncultured Bacteroidales bacterium
GGGTTATACCTAAGTAAAGCGCTTTTTCACTACGTTCAAACCGCTCAACTTAGGTCAAAAAAAAAGCCTGGCGTAAGAACGACAGGCTTTTAATTTGGGCATGGGTATATCGATAACTTACAGCTGGATCGTATAGAAATTGATACACCACCACCATGCATTATTTTTCTTAAGTATGATCATTGTTTCAGTTTTTTTGTTTAAAATTTGCTTTAAAATGAAAAAGCCCACCGTGAGAACGGTGAGCTTCTAATATTTTATACAGGCAGCCCGTTATCCCACTATTTTTTAGTGAAGTTTCCGTGCCACCACCAGCAATTGTTTATATTTCGAATTTTGTTTGCCATTATTTTCTTTTCAATGGTACAAATAAATGAAATATTCGAATTAAAAGCAAAAATATTTAAAATAAATTTTATGTGTCTTTGAACTGCAGTGAGATGTTTTTACATTCTCTCCGGTAGATCAATTCCGAGCAGCCACATGGCTTCCTTGATTACCCTTGCTATTTGTAAAGAAAGATTCAGCCTGAAAACAGCCAGTTCTTTTCTTTCAGCTTTAAGCACTGAATAATCGTGATAAAACTGGTTAAATTCTTTGGCCAGTTCATATACATAATTGGCAATATGAGAAGGATTCATCTCTTCAGCAGCTTCATCAATTACATGAACAAACTTATGAATTTGTTTAATCAGCTGTATCTCTTTTTCATTCAACTGTATAGATTCGTTAACCTTCAAAGAAACCTTAAAATCAGCTTTATCTGCCAGAGAATTTATCCGGGCATAACTATACTGAATAAAGGGTCCGGTATTCCCATTGAAATCAATTGACTCTTTAGGATCAAAAGTCATGTTTCTTTTCGGATCCACCTTGAGAATAAAATACTTCAATGCCCCCAGGGCAATTTGTTTATAGATCTCTTCCTTTTTATGATCAGAGAATTCACCCAACTTGCCCGAACTCTGGGTTATTTCCCTGGCATTCTGAATCATTTCCTCGATCAGATCATCAGCATCTACCACGGTTCCTTCACGGGATTTCATTTTCCCTTCTGGCAATTCAACCATTCCGTAAGCCAGATGAAATAAATTTTCAGACCATTTATAACCCAGCTTATCAAGAATGATTTTCAGCACCTGAAAATGATAATTTTGTTCATTACCAACGACATAAATATGTTTGTCAAATTTTAATTCATCTTTTCGCTGGATAGCAGTTCCAATATCCTGAGTCATATATACAGAGGTGCCGTCACTTCGCAATAAAATCTTCTGGTCCAGTTCCTGTTCAGAAAGATCAACCCATACCGAACCATCAGAATGTTTAAAAAAGACTTCTTTTTCCAGTCCTTTTTCAATTTCTTCCTTTCCTTTTTTATACACCTCAGACTCATAATAAACTTTATCAAAGGAAACGCCCAAATCTTTATAAGTCTTTTCAAAACCCTCAAGAACCCAATTATTCATCATTCTCCAGAGCTCAATCACTTCTTTATCTCCTGCTTCCCAGTCAGTCAACATTTTTCTTGCTTCCCGCATTAAAACAGAATTTTTCTGCGCCTCTTCACGGGAATGACCTTGGGCAATCAACTCCTCCACTTCTTTTTTATAAGCCTGATCAAACTTTACATAAAAATCTCCCACCAGCTTATCTCCTTTTTTCCCTGTATTTTCAGGAGTAGCACCCTTTCCCCATTTTTTCCATGCCAGCATCGATTTACAAATATGTATCCCTCTATCATTGACCAGGTTTACTTTTGAGACATCCCTCCCTGAAGCTTCAAAAATTCGTGAGATGCTGAATCCTAATAGATTGTTCCGAATATGTCCCAGATGTAAGGGCTTATTAGTATTTGGTGATGAAAATTCCACAGCCATTTTTTCACCCGATCTGGAGAAATAATTGTGATATAGTGTATCCATGCTTTGAAGGTTGTTTAAAAACTTCAACCAAAACCCACTATCAATCACAAGGTTCAAAAATCCTTTAATAATGTTATAATCAGAGATCTCATCAATATTCTTTTTTAAAAAATCTCCAATTTCTTCCCCGGTTTGTTCAGGCGGTTTTTTAGAGAATCGAAGAAATGAAAATACAACCACTGTAAAATCACCGGTAAATTCCTTACGGGTGCGTTGAATCTGGATCTGATCAGAAGAAACCTCCTGATTATATAAGGTTTGAACTGCTTCCTTTACTTTATCAGACAAGCGATTTTCTAAATTCATCAGCTGTTTTTTTTCATTTTTAAATTAAGGCACAAAGATATACAAGAGATTGAAAAGAGACCGATATTTTTTATTTTTTTGTCATTCGCTCATCAACACTATCAATTATCTTTTTGGTAAACAATTTATGGGCAAAACTGGTTTACACCCAAACGATAATTATAAACAAATTTACAAGTTTTACATGAAAGTATTATTTATTTACTCCAGAGAATTCTCTTACAATCCCACTGAAAAGACTGTTGATTTTGCAGATGAGGTAAAAGAAAACGGGCAGTTTAAAGAAATTCAGACGGCCTTTGTTCAGGTGGAAGAAAAAGATGAAGAAGAGGAAACAAAAGTTGCGAAAAAACTTCTAAAAAATCTAAAATGGATTGCCAACAAGAACCAGACAAAGAAGATACTGCTGCACTCCTTTGCACATCTGTCTGAAAGCAAAGCATCACCAGAATTCACCCAGGAATTTCTTAATAATCTTGAAAATCGTCTGTCGAATTCAGGATATGAAGTTTCACAAACGCCCTTTGGTTATTTTCTTGACTTAAATATAAATGCCCCCGGATTTTCTTTGGCAAGAGTGTTTAAAAGTCTTTAATTAATCTTTTAATAATAACATATAAAATCAACTATTTGTATCCTTTGGAATTTTTTCTTTTCTTTTCAGGAAAAACCAAAACAAATAGGGTACGTGCAGAACAAAATTAATCAATCCCCAGTAATAAACTGCCTTTTCGCTGGCAAAGGCTGAGGAATCCATGATTGGGGTAAAAATGTCATAAGTGGAACGGATCAAAATATGAATGGCAAGCGTATAGACCCTGGCTATAACATACAGCTCGGGTTTTTTCCTGATCAGGGGATACAGCTCGGCTGCCAGAAGAATACAAAGAGAACTGGCTGCATATCCGGGATGCTCGGCATATACAAAAGCGATGTTCCAGGTAGTGTATAAAAAGTTCCACATGGGATCTGTATAAACCAGCAAATCTCCGGGTTTCTTTTTAGAAAAGAGCCATCCTCTTCTTTTCAGCTTTTTATATTTCACCAATGGAATGGTTGCAATGAGAATAAAGCCTGAAATGGCATTAAAATAATTTCCGAGGGCAATATCCTTTAAAGACGCTTCGAGAATATTCAAACCCAGCACGGCGTAAAGTGTCCAAAGTACCCAATCCCTTTTAAAAATTTTCCAAAGTCCTTTTTTGTCTTCATAGTTCGCAAGTCTGGCTGTTCCAACAAGCAATGCGGTTGGCACGAGTACAGAAAAAGTCTTCACCCAACGGAACCAGCCTTCTAATTGATTTGACCAGAGTGGAAAAGTAAGTAAAGATAAAACCCAAAAGACAGCAGCAAATCGGTATTGCTTGCGCATTAATTCTATGCCAAGAAGCAAAATAATAATGTATACCAACATTGAAACAATGTATTGCCAGGCGGGAATATCCATAATAACAAATGTCTTTAAATTCTAAATTCAGTTAACAATGCCTGCAAAAATAAGCATTTACAAATAGCATTTAATTCAATCTGTTCCAAAACAGTTTTTCGGGAAATTAACCTTAATACACAATTTATACTTCTGGTGGTTTTCTTTTCGATTTAATATCAGAACGTTTCTTTTTTTTCTGTAACCGTTTTTCTTTTGCTGCTTTGGTAGGTTTTGTCGGTTTTCTCTTTTTCCTCTTCTTTAGTGCTTTCTCTAGCGTGGAACAAAATTTTTCTATGGCAAGTTCTTTGTTTTTTACCTGCGATCGCTTGCTTTCTGCTGTAATAATAAGCTCACCTTCCTTCGTAATCTTTGTAGATAATTTCTTTAGCAACCTTTCCTTTTCTTCCTCGTTTAAAAGTTCTGAACTCTGGATGTCAAATCTTAGTTCTACGCTGGTTTCAACTTTATTGGCATGTTGTCCTCCCGGCCCACTGCTCCTTGAAGTATTGAACCGAAATTCTTTCTCAAAAGGACGGTTTCGTATATTCGTACTCATCGATCCTGCATTATTCTTTTACTCGTTTTTCTATCCACTCAAACCAGGGCCCCAGCCCTTTACCATTTGTACAGGAAACCTCAAAAAGAGGCACTTCCGGATTCACTGTACGAAGATCCTTCATAAACAGGTTGTAATTAAAATTGGTATGCTCCACCAGGTCCATCTTATTCAAAACAACGGCAGCAGCATCCCTGAACAGCATCGGGTACTTAATGGGTTTGTCATCTCCCTCGCTTGTACTTACCACTGCAATCTTTGAAGTTTCTCCCAGATCAAAATGTGAGGGACAAACCAGGTTTCCTACATTTTCAACAAAGATCATGTCCAGGTCGGTCAATGTAAATTCATTCAGTGCTTTTTCAATGCTGTTGGAATCCAGATGGCAGCCCCCATCGGTATTGATCAAAACTATTGGATTGCCATATTTTTTAAGGCGCTGAGCATCCCGGTCGGTTGAGACATCTCCCTCAATAATACCCACTTTTATCTTATCCTTTAAATATTCACAGGTTTTCTCCAGCAGGGTCGTTTTTCCTGCCCCGGGAGAACTAATTAAATTATACATTTTCACCTTTTGCCGGGTCAGTAATTCTCTTACTTGTTCTGCCTTGTCCTGGTTTTTGTCCAGCACACGTTTCATAACTTTTATCTCCATAAATTATTCTCCTTCTATACTTTTTATTATTAATTCTTTTCCCTGGATTAAATCCAATTTTGAACTCTGGCATTGAGGGCAATAAAATACATTGTCTTCCACCAAAAATTCATGCCCGCATATTTTGCATTTCATTTTCACAGGAATAAACTCCAGGTCAACTTCTGCTTTCTCTGCTATAGTATCTTCTTTGGCGGCATCGAATGCAAAATAAAACAGATCAGGAACTATCTGCATCATCTTTCCAATGGAAAAATTCACCTTGTCAATTCGCTTCAGTTGATTTTCCTGAGCCACCTGGTCAATAATTCTAAACATATCCTCTACAATTGCCGTTTCATGCATAAACCATATTTTAAAACAATTAACAAATACGAGGAAGCTGCTCTCCTGTTATTTTATCAATCAGCCGGGTACCTCCTATCTCAGTTTCCATAACAACTTTTCCCTGGTATTCATTTACCACTTCACCAATAATCGAGCTGTTTATCCCAAAAGCATGACGCTGCATTTCTTTCAGTATTTGATCAGCTTGCCCGGCAGAAACTATAATCACTATTTTCCCTTCATTTGCAAGGTATAAAGGATCAAATCCAAGCATTTCGCAAAACGATTTTACTTCTTCCCTGACAGGTACTGTTGTCTCATTAAACCGGATACCAAAGGTTCTGCTTTCAACAATCTCAACTAAAACAGAAGCCAGGCCACCACGTGTCAGATCCCGAATAAATCTCACCCCCTCATTCTTCTCAAAGATTTCTTGAATTAAATGATTTAATGATGCACAATCAGACTCAACAGAATTTTTAATGTTCAGTTTTTCTCTTGCACCCATTACTGCAATCCCATGCTCACCAATACTTCCGTTGATTATTACCTGATCACCGGGCTGTATGTGTCGCCCTTCACTGACATGCAGCCGTTTTTCAGGCAAAACTCCCACTCCCGCAGTATTAATAAAAACTTTATCGGCTTTTCCTTTATTTACAATTTTTGTGTCTCCCGTAACAATCTGTACACCTGCTTTTTGGGCTTCTTCAGACATGGATCTGACAATCATTTCCAGATCTTCCAACGGCAAACCTTCTTCTAAAATAAATCCCGCAGAAAGATATAAGGGTTGGGCACCGGAAACAGACAAATCATTCACTGTTCCGCATACAGCCAGTTTTCCTATATCCCCTCCCGGGAAAAAAATCGGATCTACTACATATGAATCGGTTGTAAAAGCTAATTTTCCTGAATTTACAGGCACCAAAGCTGAATCAGTCATTTGTGAAAGGTACGCATTGTGAAAATATTTTACAAACAATTCCCTGATCAAACGATCAGACATAATACCTCCACTGCCATGACTTAAAAGAATTTTTTTACTCATAACTTTTGTATTTATAAAATGCCTGACAAGCACCTTCACTCGACACCATACACGCTCCAACGGGATTTTCAGGATTACAATCTGTGGCAAACAAAGGACAATCAGTCGGCTGTTTCTGGCCCTTCAGAATTTCTCCGCAGATACACCCTTTATCATCCATTTTTGATTGAATGTTCAGCGGGAATTGAAACGCTGCATCATAAAATTTATACTTTTTTTTCAACTCCATGCCGCTTTTGTCAATAATTCCCAAACCACGCCACCAGTCTTCCGCTTCCATAAACACCTCATTCAAATATTCTTTGGCTTTGAGATTACCCTCAGGCCTTACTGCCCGCTTATATTGTATCTGAACAGAAGGTTCACCACTTTCCATCTGCTCTATCAACATAAGAAGCGATTGTAGAATGTCCAGGGGCTCAAAACCGGCAATAACGCAACCCAAGCCAAAATTTTGAGGTATGGTTTCATATATTTCAGAACCGGTAATGGTACTCACATGACCCGGACAAATATATCCATCAAGAGAAATTCCCTCTTCGATAATAGCCTCCATTGCAGGCGGCATAAGTTTGTGAGAAGACAAAATTTTAAAATTTTTCAATCCCCGTTTTTCTGCTTCCATTACTCCTACAGCTGTTCCCGGGGCTGTGGTTTCAAACCCAATTCCCAAAAAGATTATTTGCTTATCCGGATGATTTTCTGCCAGGTTCAAAGCTTCAATTAAAGAATATACAATTCTTACGTCCTTCCCGGCAGCTTTTTCTTCTTCAAGGCTTGAAAAGCTGCCCGGGACTCTTATCAAATCGCCGTATGTAGCAATAATAAAATCTTCATTTCCGGAATATTCTATGGCTTTGTCGATAAACTCAACACTTGTAACACAAACCGGGCAGCCGGGACCAGAAAGCAACTTAATATGATCAGGCAGCAGGGACGGAATTCCAAAACGATGAATAGCCATTGTATGACCGCCACAAACTTCCATAAAGGCATAATCCCTGGTAGCCTTCCTATGAATTTGATTCAGAAGTTTATCGATTAACTCTTTGTTTCGGTATTCGTTAATGTATTTCACTAAACTTCTTAATTAAGATTTATTACTAAAATTCCTTAATGGCTTAGGTTCTTTGCGTCTTATTGGCTTTGCGCGAGAAGATCTCTCGCGAGAGTGCCATAAAAATCACAAATCATCCATCTCCCGCAACAATTTCAGCGTTTCTTCTGCCTCTTCTTCACTAATCTTCTGAATCGCGAAACCTGCATGAAGTAGAATATAATCTCCCACATTTACATCATTCACCAAATGCAGACCTGCCTTGTATTTGTTCCCTCCAAATGCTACCACTGCATGGTCGCCTTCGATCGAAACTATTTTTGCCGGTATACTTAAACACATAATAAAGCCCTTCTTTTTGCAGCAATCACAAGTTGTCCTAAAGAAATTCCTCCATCATTACAGGGAACCTTATGATTTGTATAAACCTTAAAATCTTGCTCTTGCAATTTATTTGTTATGTTTTCCAATAAAAAGGCATTCTGAAAAGTACCTCCTGAAAAAACTACCTTATCAATATTTTTTTCCTTTCTTATTTTCTTCGCTACCTCACAAATAACATCAACCAAAGTATTATGAAATTTAGCAGCAATTTCCGGCCGTTGTTTGTTGGCCAGCATATCGCTTACAATTCCCCGAATGGTTTTCTTAAATGATACCTGGTTATTAATTTCAAAATCATACGACTCATGAATAGCAGATTCTAAAACTGACTCAAGTTTCATGGGTCCTTCTCCATCGTAATGGCTATAATCACAAATGTTCAGCAAAGCTGCTACAGCATCAAATAATCGTCCTGTACTTGATGTTAAAGGTGAATTTATTTTTTTCCGGATCATAGACTCGATCGTTTCTATTTCATCTTTTTTTCTGTTCTGAAGGACTTTAAATGGCAACTCCTTAAATTCTTCTCCCAGCGTGTTATATAAATAAGACACTGCCATTCGCCAGGGTTCCGCAACCGCTTTATCGCCACCTGGCATCGGAATGTATTCAAAATGAGAATATCTTGAATAATCTTCCAAATCACAAATTAAAAACTCCCCTCCCCAAATATTTCCATCATCCCCATATCCTGTTCCATCCAAGCAGACTCCAATTACTTTTTCGTCCAGTTCATTCTCAGCCATGGCTGAAGCAATATGGGCATGATGATGTTGCACTCTTATCAAGGGTATACTGCCATTTCTTTTGAAACCACCTTTTTCAGAATAAAATTTTTGAAACTCCTCTGCAAACTTAGTTGATAAATAATCAGGGTGCATATCACTCACAATGATTTCCGGTTGTACACGAAACAACTTCAGAAAACGTTCAACCATTTCAGAATAAAATGTATAGGTTTCAAAATTTTTCAAATCACCAATATGCTGACTGATAACAGCCTGATTCTTCTTACCGATGGAAAAACAGTTTTTTAACTCAGCCCCTGTAGCCACAATTCCTTCTGTATTTAAAGAGGTAAACACCGGATTAGGTACAAACCCTCTGGATCTTCTTACCATCTGAACTTTCTTGTTAACTATCTTAGCTACAGAATCATCCAGCCGGTTATGTATTTCCCGGTTGTAGATCAGAAAAGCATCTGCTAAGGAATGAAAATGAGCAAAAGCTTCATCATTATCAGCAACAATCGGAATTTCAGAATAGTTGCCGCTTGTCATAACTAATACAGAGGTTTCCAGCTTTTCAAAAAGCAAATAATGCAGGGGTAAATACGGCAACATTGCTCCAATTCGGTTTATGCCGGGATTAAGCAAGGAGTTTAATTTCTTTTTTTCCTTCAGTAAAACGATAGGTTTCCTCCATGAAGTCAACAACTCCTCTTCCGCAGGTGAAATAAAGGCATATTCTCTTAGAACAGAAGCATCACGAAACATTACTGCAAATGGTTTTTGATTTCTGCTCTTTCTGTTTCTTAATTCACCAACTGCCTCCCTGCTGAAAGCATCACACATCAGATGAAATCCTCCGATACCTTTCACTGCAAGAATCCTTCCTTGTTGTATTAATTGATAAACCCGGTTTAAAATATCTTCAATACCCGTTATCTTTTCTTCACTCACGATCATCTCATAATGCGGACCACACTTTCTGCATGCTACTGGTTGTGCATGAAATCTCCTGTTCAAAACATCTGAATACTCCGTTGAGCAATTTTCACACATCAAAAAGTCATTCATAGTGGTATTTTGACGGTCGTAAGGTAATTTTTTGATAATGGAAAAGCGGGGGCCACAATTTGTACAATTAATAAACGGGTAATCTTTTCGCAGAGCCTGATTCTTCATATCATTCAGACAATCATCACAAACAGCAATATCCGGACTGATCTCTGTGATTTCTTCTGAGATGTTTTTACTTTGAATAATACGAAAATCCTTTAATAATTCAGACTGGCTCCTTTCAACAAAGATCTGACTTATAGATGAAGCAGCAGGAGCGTTATTTCTGACCAAATTTAAAAAATCCTCCAGCTCATCCGAGTGCGTCTCAATCTTAATAATAACCCCATCATTTCGGTTTTCCACCCAACCATTTAAATCCTTGTCCCGGGCAAGCCGATAAATAAAGGGTCTGAATCCAACTCCCTGAACCAGCCCTTTTATATGTATCTTGTATGCGTTGATAACAAAATAAATTTAAAACAATATAATGGATATTCCCCAAAAAGTAAAATGAAAATTATTTTAATACCCCGGAATGATACATCAGACGTTCTAATTCAACCATCAGGTTTACATTATTGACCGTCACATCGTCCGGAACTTTTAATAAGACAGGTACTAAATTCAAAATGCCTTTTATGCCGTGTTCTACCAGAACATCAGTGGCTTCTTGTGCAGCAATCTCAGGCACAGAGAGTATGGCCACTGACACATGAAAAGCCTCTATTACATCCGGAAGGTTTTCCAACGGATAGATTGGAATATGAAACTTCTTGCTGTGTTTACTGGGATCAATATCAAACCCTGCCACGATGTTCATCTTATTCTCAGCCAATCCCTCATAATAAGACAATGCCTTCCCCATATTCCCCATACCCACAATCACAACTGACTGAACCCGGTCTTTCCCAAATATTTTTTCCATGGCAGAAAGCAGATCATCAATGTCGTACCCGCCTCGTCGATGCCCTTTTATTCCATATTGTGAAAAATCCTTTCTAACCAGTTCAGCACTCACACCTGTCTCTTTACCAATTGTATAAGAAAAAACTTTTTCAAAACCCATCTTTTTAAGCCGGGTAATCCCCATGCGATAACGTAATAATCTTTTAGTTTGCGTGAAGGATATCATTCTATTGTGAAATTTTTCTCAATAAATATTTATTTGTGAAATATATAACATTTTTTTTAAAATTACAAGTCCTTGTTATAGCTACCATATAGCACTATTTTTATTTATTATAAATTAATATTGTGAAGATTTTATCACATTTATCACAAAAAAGATTGACACATATCATCTAGTTTTATATCTTGTTTTGTGAAAATCATAACAATAATTATGAACAAATATTACAC
>CAZWHH010000003.1:10936-22077 GCA_964633615.1 uncultured Bacteroidales bacterium
CACCGTGAGAACACGACTTTAATAGGAACCGACTGTCATTCCATCCAGGAACATTGTCATTGCACGAGTTATAATATAAAACCGTACCCACAAAAACACCAGGATATCTTATTAACTTATTTTGAAAATAACATGACCCTTGAAATAAATTCTGATAAAGGAGAAAATTTCATTAATGAACTCAAAAAATATACAGAAGACCTAAAAGAAACCACAGAAAAAGAAATACAAGAAATCTTTGACAAAAGAAAGCAAATAACAGAGCAGCTCGACAAGCAAAATAAAGATCTGCCGGACTATACGAAAACAGGTGAATTAATTAATAATTCCGGTGAAGAAATATGGAAAAAATATTCTGAAACATGTGTTTCGTGCGGGGCCTGTGCTGCGATCTGTCCAACATGCACATGCTTCCTTCTTCTGGAAAAACCAGGATTTGAGAAAGTAAGACAGTTGGATGCCTGCCAATACCCTGGATTTGAAAAAGTAGCAGCAGGCGAGGATCCGCTTGGCGAATTATATAAACGCTTTTACAACAGATACATGTGTAAATATGTATGGAAACCCGAAAAATTCGAATCCCTGGCTTGTACAGGCTGTGGGAGATGCATTGAAGCGTGTATTGGAAATATCAATAAAAATGAACTCTTCATGGAGTTAACTAATCAATAAAAATTGCATTTAAATGCAAAAAGGAAACTTATACAAACCCATAAAAGCCAAAGTGCTTGAGGTGATAGAAGAATCACCCACCATAAAAACTTTTGTTCTGGAGCCGGAACATAACTTTACTTTTCATACCGGACAATTTATTGAACTGGTGCTGGATGGTATCGGAGAAGCTCCTTTTACTCCCTCTTCCTCTCCTCTGGTCAAAGACAAATTAGATGTCACTATCATGAAGGCCGGTTATGTAACCGAAAAAATTCACCAGTTTAAAGGAGGTGAAACCGTTGGTATACGTGGGCCTTATGGACGAGGATACCCTCTGGAAAAATTATACGATAAAGAAGTATTGGTCCTGGGTGGCGGATGTGGCTTCGCACCGCTAAGGTCATTACTTTATAACCTGCAGGCTGAACAGGACAGAATCAAAAAGGTTACCTTCTGTTACGGTTCTAAAACTCCGCAGGAATGTATATACGAACCTTATATTGATGAACTGAGGGCGATTCCAAAATTCGAGGTCATGCGGTCCGTTGATAAGGCCGATGGTTCATGGACAGAAGAAGTTGGTGTGGTCACTGTCCTGCTCGATAAAATAAATATCAATATCGAAGATTCGGTGGCAGTAGTGGTTGGTCCTCCCATTATGATGAAATTTGGAGTACAAAAACTACTTGAAATGGGCTATCCGGAAAATAAGATCTATCTGTCGATGGAAAAAAATATGTCATGCGGTTTAGGCAAATGTGGTCACTGCATGATGGGGGAATATTTTGTATGCAAAGACGGCCCCGTATTCAGTTACGATGAAATAAAAGGCAGACCGGACATTTGGAAATAAAAATCAAAACAGATGAAGAAGAAAATACTCATAGACCTTACTAAATTAAGAGATCACAACATCACCGGCAGAGGTGACAAGCCAAGACTGGACGGTATTCTGAGTGATTTTCCAAACAACAATGGCCGAAAAACCCTCAGGGAACTGGCAATTTTTCGTTATACCTGCCGGCGTTGCGAGGAAGCACCTTGTATAGATGTATGTCCGGCAGATGCACTGGAAAAGGATGATGAAGGAATGATTGTCAGACATACCAATCTATGTATTGCATGCAAATCATGTGTAACTATCTGTCCCTTTGGCACTATTATGACAGATTTTTTTGAGCATATCAGAACTGCAGAAAATTATTTCGATTTAAACGATGAGAAGGAGCTAAAACAATTCGTTGATTACAATCCTGGCGGCACTGTTAAATTGGTAGATATGGAAGAAAACGAGGAAGAAAATATTTACAAATTAAACGACAGGGTATTAATCAAAGACATTCCTTACGATAAATTTAAAAAACAGAACCATGGCTGAAACATTATTTTACTTTTTTATCTATCCCGGATTACTGTTTGCAGGAGTCGTTGGTGGCCTTCTTGCCTGGTTCGACAGAAAAATAACAGCCCAGGTGCAATTCAGAAAAGGACCTCCTCTTCTCCAGCCTTTTTATGATTTCCTGAAATTATTACTGGTGAAAGAAACCATTCTTCCTGCAAAAGGTGCTAAACTGACTTTTTTGATTGCACCTGTACTGGGCTTATTCGGTGCCACAATCTCTGCCACCTTTATTTTGTTACCCCTGTTCGGAATTGATATAGGTTTTGAGGGGGATGTGATTGTGATTTTCTACCTGCTTACAATTCCTTCGTTAACATATATAATCGGAGCACTTGCTTCAGCCAATCCGCTTGCTGCTGTTGGCGCATCCAGAGAAATAAAACTCATTATCAGTTATGAACTTACTTTCCTTTTGCTTTTTGCAGCCATTATTTTAAAGGCAGATATGAGTCTGAAAATAAGCGAGATCATTCAGATACAACAAGCTGGGGCTCCATTTATTGGAAGCATTTCAGGGATTCTTTTATTAATTGTTGGGGTTTTTTGTGCGCAAGCAAAGCTTGGTATGGTACCTTTTGATATTGCTGAAGCGGAAACAGAGCTTGCCGAAGGTTCATTCATTGAATATTCAGGTACAATTTATGCCATTGTCAAATTCACTAAATACATCATGCTTTTCATCCTGCCCGCTTTATTGGTAGGTTTTCTTATGAGCGGTTTTCACCTTGAAGGCATTGGTATATTATGGGCAATCTTAAAAATACTGGCAGTTGTTCTTCTTTTCTCTTTAATAAGAAATACAAACCCGAGGCTTAAAATTAAACAAGCAATGAGATTTTTCTTAATTGGAATGAACGCCTTGGTTATTATTGCTATAGTACTGATTTATTTAGGATTATAAAACAAACTAAATGGGACTAAAAAGTTTTTGCTTAAAAAAATCACTTTGGGTATTTCATCTTGCAGGTGCTTCCTGCAACAATTGCGACATCGAGATTCTGGATATCCTTACACCGCGGTATGATGCTGAAAGATTTGGAATCCAACTGGTTGGAAGTCCCAGACACGCAGATGTTATATTAGTCAGCGGTTCTATTAACCAAAGAGATAAACCCCGTGTACTGGAAGTCTACGAACAAGCCGCAAAACCAGTGTTTGTGGTGGCTTTTGGTGCTTGTGGATGTACAGGAGGTATATTTGCAGAAGGAAATACCTTTGCCGGACCCCTGGACAAGATTATTCCAGTGGATGCCTATATCCCTGGTTGTCCGCCCAAACCCGAAGCAATGTTATCTGGTATCACAAAACTTATACAAAAAATATAATTAAATAATGGACAAACAGACCCTTTTAGAAAATATTACGAAGCAATTCCCTGATGATGTAACAGACACAACTGTTGTGAAAAGCAATAGAGTTACAGCGGATATCAAATCAGAGTCCATCGTCAAAATTACCGAATATTTATTTAACATCTTGCAATTACGCTTTATCATTGCTTCAGCATATCATACTAAAGAAGGTATAGAGATCTTATATCATTTCAGTGACGATGAAAGTGGAAATATCATCAACATTCATGTTGTTTTACCAGTTGAAGATCCACAAATAGAATCACTGGCCAACATGATCCCTGGTGCAAACTGGATTGAGAGAGAGATGCACGAAATATTAGGGATAACTTTTAAAAATCATCCGGAGCCGGAAAAATTAATATCAGAAGGAAACTGGGCAGAAGGAGTTTATCCATACAGAAAAAACTTTAAATCGTAGTAAAGCATGACCAAAACTAAAATCATACCCGTCGGTCCTTACCATCCGCTTCAGGAAGAGCCTGAATTGTTTAAGCTCTATTGTGAAGGAGAAACAGTGAAGGACATTAAATGGGAAACTGGTTATAATCACCGGGGAATAGAAAAATTAAGCGAGTCAAAATCTTTTGATCAGGTCTTTTTCCTGGTTGAAAGAATTTGTGGTATTTGCTCTACGTCTCACCCCTTTGCCTTTGCTAATGCAATGGAAGAGATTGGAGACATTGAAATACCCAACCGGGCAAAATATATCCGTTCCATCGTTGGAGAACTGGAAAGATTGCACTCCCACTATCTTTGGGTAGGACTCGCTGGTCACTTTCTCGGATATAACACCGTCTGGATGTGGGCATGGAAATACAGGGAACCGGTATTGGATCTTTTTGAAATCCTTACCGGAAACCGAAACAGCTATGCCATGTTCAAGATTGGAGGAGTCAGAAGAGATATCAATGAAGAACAAATTAAGATCGTTAGAAAAACGATGAGCGACCTGAAGAAAAAAAATGATCTGCTCACGGGAGCCGTTATGGATGACCCTGTGATCCACGCCAGAACCAAAGGTGTCGGAATTCTCACCAGACAGGACGTGATGAGTTATGCAGCAGTAGGCCCAACCGCGAGAGCTTCCGGATGGGAAATTGATATCAGAAGAGACGACCCCTATGCGGCTTATGACATGGTAGACTGGAATGTAATTACGGCTGAAGAAGGTGATGTGTTCGCTAAAGCCCAGGTAAGACTACTGGAGAATTATGAATCCATAAAAATTATTGAGCAATGCCTTGACGGATTGGAGAAAGAACCCGAAGGTGATACAGAGGTCAAAGTGAAAGAAGTCCCCGAAGGAATTGGCACCGGGCGTGCCGAAGCACCAAGGGGAGAAGTCTTCCATTTTGTAAAAACAGACGGTACCAATTCGCCCGTCAGACATAAAATACGTGCCCCAAGCTATGTCAATATTGCTACTTTTAAAAAAGCATGTGTAGGGCAAACGATATCAGATGCCACTATATCGCTGGCTGCGGTTGATCCATGTTACTGCTGTACCGAAAGACTGGCATTTGCCTATGATTACGGTACAAGGAAAAAATTATTCGATGGCAATCAATTGGTAGAACTGTCACAAAAGAAAACAGAAGAAATAAAGAAAAACATGTAAACTATAAATTATGGCTGTCTTAAACTACATTATCATTATTCCGATATTAGCAGGTATTGTCCTTTTTGTTTTCCCTGAGAGAATGAAAGCGGTTAAGGCATCAATAACCCTTATCGTTACTGCTTTTATCTTATATTTTGCTTATCAGCTATACACCATTGATCCGCAAATCTTAAAGCTTTCCCTGTGGAGCGGTGATTCTTCCAAAGCCACATTGCTCCAGGTAATATCTGCTGACATTGAAAAATACATAACATTCAATATAGATAGCCTGAGCAAATTAATTGTTCTTTTTACGGCAGGGTTTGCTTTTCTTATCTCAATCTATTCTCTGGGCTATGTAACCAAAAAAAAGCAAATCTATAACTACTATCCATTCTTCCTAATCACTTTGGGATGCTCAATTGGAGCTATCCTGGCAGATAACCTCCTCCTTTTTCTCTTTTTCTGGGGAATTTTAGGATTCACACTTTACAAATTAATCAAAGGATATGATGAGGAAAGTTCTGCATCGGCAAAAAAAACACTCATCTTAATTGGGTCGTCAGATGGGATTATGATTATTGGAATTGCCATCATCTGGCAATTAACAGGGACATTGAACATGAGCGAATTAAGCATTCCCACATCTTCTTCCCTGGCCATCTGGGCTTTCATAACCCTTTTAATCGGAAGTTTTACCAAAGCAGGGGCTTTTCCTTTTCACACCTGGGTTCCGGATTTTGCAAAAAAAGCACCGGCCTCTTCTACAGCCTATCTGCCTGCTTCCCTGGATAAACTCTTGGGTATTTACTTTCTTGTAAGAATCTGCGTTGATATTTTCACGATTAATCAATGGATCACCTTGGTTTTACTTATTATCGGAGTACTCACAATTATATTTGCTGTAATGATGGCTCTGATACAACATAATTATAAGCGATTACTCGGTTTTCATGCTGTATCGCAGGTCGGATATATGGTTGTTGGAATTGCCATAGCAACGCCACTGGGTATTGCTGCAGGACTATTCCATATGGTCAATCACGCGCTTTATAAAAGTGGTTTATTTTTATCGGCCGGTAGCATTCACCATCGTACAGGTAAAAATGACCTTGGAGAACTGGGAGGTTTGTCCTCGAAAATGCCGGTTACATTTATATCTGCTCTCATTTTCGCATTGGCTATATCAGGAATTCCACCCCTCAACGGCTTTGCATCAAAATGGATGATTTACCAGGGTTTGATAGACTTTGGCCAGGGTGCTGGGATTGCCAGTCAACTCTGGATTGTCTGGCTTGCTTTAGCTGTTTTGGGTTCAGCTTTGACCCTGGCAAGTTTCATAAAATTCATTTCCGGCATCTTCTTAGGAAGGAGAAGTGAGGCTGTTGACAAAGTAAAAGAGGTTAATTTCCTTATGTGGTTCCCCAAACTCATCCTGGCATTCATTTGTCTCGTATTTGGAATATTCGCCACTTCATGGGTCGTACCCAAACTATTCAGCTCATATCTGGGGGAGATTGACTTTTTGGGAGTATGGCCTTCGGGCACTGTCTCCTTGCTTATTCTATGTTCAATAATTCTGGGTGTAATCATTTACCTTGCAGGCAACATTAAAAACATGCGTACAGCTGATTCCTTTGTTGGTGGAGAGACATTCAGGGAATCAACAGAATTTAAAGTTACTGAATTTTATAATACCATCAGGGAATTCAAATTCTTAAAATCCATTTACAGCAACGCTGAAAAGAGAAGATTTGACATATATGATATTCTCAAACGATTTTTCTATGGTTTAAACCTGATATTCAGAAAAATGCATACAGGAGTTCTGACTACTTATGCCATTTGGATTTTTGCAGGTTTTATAATTATTATACTATGTTTAATATAATAAAACAACACTTATAATATATGGAGATCTTATTAACAATCATACTGGGTTTCATGATCATCGGGGCAATTTATGCACTGCATGCCAACGATTTGTTATCAGCAGTAATTGCCCAGGGAATAGTGGGCTATGGACTTGTCATTTGTTTTCTGCATTTGAAAGCACCCGATTTGGCGATTGTTCAAATTGTTGTTGAAACCATCACGCTCATTATTATGGTAGCTGTTGTCCTCGATAGCAGCAGGAAAGAAATAAAGGGTAAAATCGGTTTTAAAAGTACCGTCAACATTATTGTAGGCCTGGTATTTATCGGTTTCCTTATTTATTTCTTCAATATGGCAACCGGTTCTTTGGATGTATTCGGAGAACATGCTTTGAGAATGTCAGAAACTTATATTGAAGAGGGGGCTCAGAAGACAGGAGCAGCCAACCTGGTAACAGGTATTTTATGGGATTTCAGAGGATATGACACATTAGGGGAAGCAACCATTTTGTTTACGGCAGCCCTGGGAGTTTTATCAGTATTAAGATTGAAAGGTAAAAAATAAAAAAACAGATAGATGAAAGGACTCACACCCATAGTTAAAAAAGTAGCCCAATTAATGAGCGGTATCATATTCGTATATGGAATATATATCGTAGTGCACGGGCATTTAACACCCGGCGGAGCTTTTGCCGGAGGAATCATTTTGGCTGGTGCATTTATTCTATTAATTCTGGCATTTGGCAGCGAAGTAATTAAACTTAAAAAGGAAGAAACCGGTTCGTCCATAACAGAAAGTCTATCCATTCTTTTAACTCTTATTCTGGCTATAGGCGGTCTCTTTATTGGAACTAAAGTATTTTTTAACAATTATTTACCCAAAGGAGAGATTGGCGAACTGATAAGTGCCGGGGCAATACCCATTTATAACATATTAATCGGAATTGAGGTGGCAGCAGCCATCATCACAATATTTTTAGCATTGATAATTTTTAAAGAAGAGGAAGAAGAACGATGATTGTATACATAATGTGTTTCATACTGTTTTTAGTGGGTCTTTACGGAATAGTGACCCGACGGAATCTGATCAAGATTGTAATTAGCCTTACAATCATGGAATTTAGTGTATTCCTTTTCTTAGTATTAATTGGATACGTTGAGGGCGGTGAAGCCCCCATTTTAACCGAAAATTTACCGGAAAAGGTAGTATTTGTGGATCCATTACCTCAGGCCATGGTCTTAACAGCCATAGTTATCGGACTTGCGACATCAGCAATGCTTCTGGCCATAGCAATCAGGCTATATAAAAAATACGGAACATTCGACATAAGAGAAATCAATAACTTAAGAGGATAAATTATGAGTACGCTTGTACCTTTATATGTAATTTTACCACTGGCTACAGCCTTTCTGATTCCGGTTTTCGGAAGATTAATAAAAGGTTTTCAGAAAACATTGCTTTCACTTGTTCTGCTGTTTCTTACAGTATTGAGCTTTTATCTGATTTTTAACGGGATGAAACAGCCATTGATATATGAGGTAGGTGGCTGGGAACCAGTAAATAATGTTCCTATTGGAATTCATTTGGTCATGGATGGGTTAAGCGTATTCATATTACTCATTACCAGCCTAATAGGATTTCTTTCGACCATTTATTCTATTTCATACATCAAAAGATATACTGCTGAAAACAATTTTTATGCCTTGTTAAGTTTGATGATTGCAGGAATGAACGGAGTTATTCTGACAGGAGACATGTTCAATCTTTATGTATTTCTTGAAATTGCCGTAATTGCGTCTTATGCTTTAGTTGCGTTTGGAACAGAGAAGCAAGAATTGGAAG
Organism: uncultured Bacteroidales bacterium; assembly: GCA_964633615.1. GTDB lineage: Bacteria > Bacteroidota > Bacteroidia > Bacteroidales > UBA12077 > JAGXLC01. Next base: position 19,665 of record CAZWHH010000003.1, read on the forward strand.
CTTCTTTTAAATACCAGGTGTTGGGCGGAGTGGCTTCCTTACTGATCTTATTCAGCATTGGCATGCTTTATTGGAAAACCGGCACCCTCAACATGGGAGATATATCCAATATACTGGCCAGTTCAGAAAGTGGTTTTTTCCTCAAATTTACGCAGATTCTGCTCATTACAGGTTTTGGACTGAAAGCAGCCATGATTCCTTTCCATGCATGGCTACCTGATGCACATTCATCTGCCCCCTCTCCCATTTCCGCCATGCTTTCAGGTGTTCTCATTAAAGCGGTTGGGATTTATGCCATTTTAAGATTGTTTTTCAACTTGTTTATTATCAGCTACGAAATCAGCATCGTGATCACAGTAATTGGTGCATTGTCTATGGTAATAGGAGTTTTCCTGGCTATCGGACAATGGGATTTAAAACGGCTCCTGGCTTATCATAGTATCAGCCAGATGGGTTATGTGATAATAGGCGTGGGGATGGGTATGATCATAATGGTTCAGGGAGGAGACAAATCAATAGCCTCACTGGCAATAGCCGGAGGATTATTTCACCTTATTAACCATGCTGTTTTTAAAGGATTACTGTTTCTTAATGCAGGAGCTGTAGAATATGTCACGGGAACAAGAAATTTAAAGATGTTGGGAGGTTTGTCTAAATATCTCCCGGTTACCACATCTACGTCACTAGGGGCATCGCTTTCTATCTCGGGCATCCCTCCTTTTAATGGTTTCTTTAGCAAATTAATTATAATTATTGCAGCAATCAAAGGTCAATTCTACCTTTTAGCTGCACTTGCAGTAATAGTGAGTATCGTCACACTTGCTTCTTTTATGAAATTTCAAAGATATACTTTCTTTAACAAAAAGACATTTACCAGGAAAATAAAGGAAGTACCTTTTTCTATGTGCTTTTCAATGATCGTTTTAGTGATATTATGTTTGGCTTTAAGCCTGCTTGCTATACCCGGTATAAGAGAAATTGTTCTTACTCCGGCAGTTGATGTACTCATGCAAACAACAGATTATTCATCGGCAATAATAGGTATGTGATATGAAAAAATATGTAGCTCTTTTTATTATAACACTGATCTTCTGGCTCCTGATAACCTTGAGCCTGTCACTCGCAAACATTCTCGTAGGTGTGGCAGCAGCATTGGTAACCAGTTTATTATTCGGAAAATATTTTGTTCATGGGGTTAAAAAATTTCTACAGCCCAAAAGATATTTATGGCTAATCCTCTACATCTTCGTGTTTCTGTGGGAATGTATCAAAGCCAATTTCGATGTAGCGTACCGTGTTCTTCACCCTGCAATGCCTATCAAACCTGGGATTGTCAAAGTAAAGTTAGGGATCAAAACCAACTTGGCAAAGACCATGCTGGCGAACTCAATAACAATGACTCCTGGTACAATAGCAGTAGATGTAAAGGACGATATTTTATATGTTCACTGGATATATATAAGTTCGGAAGATCCTGCTGTTTATGCAGAAAAAGTTTCAGGCAGATTTGAAAAATACATCAAAAAAATATTTGAATAATGGACTTTTTACACATTTTACTGTACATACAAATAGGCTTAAGTATCTTCTGTCTTTACAGGATAATCAGAGGACCATCAATTGCCGACCGAATGGTGGGGATTGATATTTTTGGTATCCTGGTGGTTGGAATTTGCGCTATTCTGGCTGTAGTGACAGAAAGAACATACTTAATCGACATTGGAATAGCCTGGGTTATTTTAAGCTTTATCGGAACGCTGACCCTTGCTAAATATATTAGTGGAAAAAAATTAAATGAATAATATGACAGCTAGTACAATTCTTATCGCAATCGGGGTGTTGTTTAACCTATTTGGCTGTATTGGACTAATACGACTGCCAGATGTTTACAACAGGCTTCAGTCTGCAACAAAAACTGTAACGCTCGGAACATGGAGTATCTTAATCGGGGTTCTTGTTAAATATGGGTTTATTGCCATAGGAGTTAAGGCACTGATTGCCATTCCGATCTTATTCTTTGTTGCAACTGTTTCTGCTCATGCATTGGTGAGGGGTTCCTATTTGTTTGGAATTCCACTTGGTAAAAAAAGTGTTAAAGACGATTATAAGGAGGAAGTAAAATGAGACAACCCAAACTCAGAGAACTCAAGGAAGCAATTATTTCATTGTTTACCCCTGCTTATACAACCAGGTTCCCCAAAAAGGCTCACACACCTTTCGAAGGGTTCAGAGGGAAACCGGTTGTTGACGATAAAAACTGCGTAGGCTGCGAAACCTGCACCAATGTGTGTCCCTCCTACGCCATAACTCATAAAGATAACAGGGAAACAGGGATGCGGATTATAAAACGGGATTATGGAAAATGTATCTTTTGCGGTCAGTGTGAAGAACATTGCATTACAGGAAAAGGAGT
>CAZWHH010000004.1:0-21685 GCA_964633615.1 uncultured Bacteroidales bacterium
ATTTTTACCTGTCTTATTGGAATTTGAAGCTATAGCTCCACCATCTGATTCAGCGGCCTTATTATTATAAAAATCACAGTCTGTTATTGTCAGTTGTGCATTTCCAGTGGAATCAGTATATACCATTAAGCCTCCTCCATTATTTTTAGCCACGTTTCCGTCGAAATAACAACTATCTAAACTTAAAACAATATTTGAATTGAATCCACCATAGATGGACATTCCTCCTCCTGAAGACCATTCACCTGTTTCAGAATAGGCCGTATCATTTGTAAAGGTAGTCTTTTGCATAACCACTACTTCATAACCTGATGAATCACAACTTATGGCATAGGCTCCTCCATTTCCGTCATAAATGGCCTTGTTTTTATCAAAAGTGCAATTATAAATATTTGTGATATCCATACAATTTCTGCCAATATAACTATTTAAAGCACCCCCGGAGGATGAAATATTTCCTTGAAAAGTGGAATTTTTAATTGTTGGTTTGGTGGTGCCGCCACTAGATGTGAAAAAATCAGGATTGGCATTATTTAGTATGGCCCCCCCTTCTCCGCTGCCTGCAATTGTATCGGCAATATTATTGGTAAATGTACAATAATTAATAGTGGGACTACTTTCACCTCCTATTCCCAGGTTTCCTAATCCTCCTCCACCATTTGTTGCAAGGTTATTTTTAAATGTGCAGGTATCTATAGCTGGTGTGCTCAATCCATCATTAAAACTAAAATTAGTCAAACCCCCACCTATAAATGCTGTATTATTTTTAAATGTACAATTAATAATTGTTGGGCTGGTTGATCCGCTATCTGAATAGTTACATAATCCACCCCCTATAAATCCATTGTTGGTGGTGAATGTACAATTTGAAATAACCGGGTTACTGCTTTTTCCTTCCTCGTAAACGGCATTTAATATTCCGCCACCAGCAACCGTATCACAAAAAGGATCTCCCATTACATAATTCCCTGTTTTTCCTTCCTGAATGATAAAACCATCAATTCCTGTCTGATTGCTAACAGAATTAAAATATACAACGCTAAATGAGTTATCTGTAGAGTCACCCTGAACTCCAATATCTCCACTTAAAATCGTTGGGTTATTCATATAATCCTGGTCAGTAAGACTGCTTTCTGTACCATCAAAACCTCCATAAACCACTACACTGTCAGGAATCTGAAAGCTGAGGGTTCGGTCGGGTCCTGAAGCAGGTTTGTAAGTCCCCTGTGCTACCCAGATGGTGTCAAGACTCTGAGCATTACCCAGGGCCCCCTGAAGGTCAATATAAGCATCTTCCCAACTGGTTCCATTGTTGGATCCGGTTGCTGTGTGGTCAACATAAACAATTCTCTGCGCATTGGCTTGATTAAAAGCAAATAACAAGCCAACCAAAAATAGCATACTAAAGAAAAGGATGACTTCTTTTCGTTCTCTCTTCTGTTTTTCCATAGAATAAATAATTGTTAAGGGTTGGTAAATTTTAATACAAGTTATTGATTATATTATTTAGAATCAATTCAATTTACCTGAATATAATTTAGTTATGGCAAAATTGTTAATTAATTAACAGGAAATAACGACTGTTTCTTCAATTTTTTTCCAATCAGGTATTATGGTAGCTGGCAAATATTTTGTATATCATCATGGATAATTAGGTACGATTCAGTATCTTTGCAAACTAAAAGGAGAAAAATTTGGAAAACAGAAGACCCTTAATTTTAGTAACAAATGATGATGGAGTCGATGCAAATGGCATCAAGGCCCTGGTGGATATGGTTAAACCCTTCGGTGATGTTGTAACTGTGGCTCCACTTCATGTACATTCGGGAATGTCGCATGCCATTACAGTGAATGTCCCTATACGATATACAAAAATCAGTGACGAGGAAAATGTTACAGTTTACGGATGTACAGGAACACCGGTAGACTCGGTCAAACTGGCATTAAGTCAGATTTTACCAAGAGAACCGGACCTGTTGGTTTCCGGGATTAATCATGGTTCTAATGCCTCCATTAGTGTGGTATATTCCGGTACAATGGCTGCCGTTATTGAAGGATGTATCAATGGCATTCCATCCATTGGCTTTTCTTTGCTGGACTTTCGTCCGAATGCTGATTTTTCTGCTTCCGTTACGTTTGGAAGAAAAATTGTTGAACATACCCTTAAGAATAAATTACCTGAACGGACTTGTTTAAATGTGAATATTCCTGCTGTAGGCCCGGAGAAGATCAGAGGAATTAAAGTATGTCGACAGGCGAAAGGCATTTGGCGTGAAGAATTTGATAAAAGACAGGATCCAAGGCAGGGAGACTACTTTTGGCTGACCGGTCATTATGAAGATCATGAGAATGGTGCTGAAGATACAGACGAATGGGCCCTGCGCAATAATTATATTTCAGTAGTGCCTGTTCATGTCGACTTTACAAATTATAAAGCGCTGGATATTCTCAAGAATCTGAAATATGAATAAAAAAGGGAATTCGCTCTGGCTTGGCTTTGTTCTGGGATTAATTGCCCCGATGATATTTTTTATCCTTTTCTATTTCATCAGGTTCTCTGATCAATATTCATTTTCAACTTTTCTGAATCAACTTTTTGAATTGAATGTAGCCTCTAAATATTTGAGTATCTGTATCTATCCCAATCTGCTTGTTTTTTTTATTTTTATCTGGAAGAATCTGCTCTATTCTGCAAGAGGGGTTTTGTTTATCACAATTATACTGGCCATCATAGTATTCATTCTTAAAATTGCAGGTTAATTATGCGGTATTATTTAATTGCTGGCGAGGCTTCGGGAGATCTGCACGGCTCTAATCTACTTAAGGGACTGTCCGCTATAGATCCTGCCCCTGACTTTAGATACTGGGGAGGCGACCTGATGAAACAACAAGGAGGTACGTTAGTAAAACATTACCGTGAGCATAATATTATGGGGTTCCTGGAAGTATTACAAAATCTGCGAAAGATAAAAAGATATTTCAGGTTTTGTAAGCAGGATATAATGCAATATAGGCCAGATGTATTGATATTGATTGACTATCCCGGTTTTAATCTGCGAATAGCTGAATTTGCCTGGAAACATGGAATTAAAGTCTATTATTATATATCCCCCAAGGTCTGGGCCTGGAAAGAATCCCGGGTTAAAAAGATCAAGGCCTTTGTCCACAGAATGTTTATTATTTTTCCTTTTGAAAAGGAATTCTATAAAAAACATAATTTTCCGGTTGAATTTTATGGGAATCCACTTATTGATGCAGTGAATGAGCATAAAAAAAAGGCACTGACTTTCGATCGTTTTATTCAGGAAAATAATTTAAGCTATAAACCTGTTATAGCAGTACTTCCAGGCAGCCGCAAACAGGAAATAGACCGAAATTTGGATGTCATGCAGAAACTTATCAAAAGTTATCCGGATTATCAGTTTGTTATTGCAGGTGCACGATCTATCCCCCCTGATTATTACAAAAAATTTATTGATCCTGAACAGGTCCATTTTGTGCATGACAAAACCTATGATCTCCTGAATTTTTCACAGGCAGCAATTGTCACATCCGGCACTGCCACCCTTGAGGCAGCTCTTTTTGAAGTTCCCCAGGTAGTGTGTTACAGAGCAAACCCCATATCTTACATGATTGCAAAGTGGTTTGTGAAAACACCTTATATTTCCCTGGTGAATTTAAATTTACAGGAAGAAGCAGTGAAGGAATTTATTCAAAAAGAGATGAATCCACCTAATTTGAAGGAAGAATTGGATAAGATCGTTAATGACAAGGAATACCGTAATCGCATGCTCTGGTATTATAGTAAATTAAACAAGATTCTTGGTGGAAGTGGAGCCTCCAAACGTTTTGCAAAAGCGATTTATGAGAGCTTGAAATAACCCCTGATTTATCATTGATTTTTTTATTTTTTATGATTAACCAAATTGTAAATAATTATGCCTGATCCAACAAATCGTTTATTTTTGTAACCTTAAAATGAATATATATGATTGCATTGCTTAAAAAAGAGATCAACGAGTTCTTTAGTACCATAATAGGATATATCGTTGTAATCGTCTTCCTGCTTGCCACGGGTCTGTTCCTGTGGGTATTCCCGGGGCAGCATAATGTGTTTGACAGTGGTTATGCTACTTTGGACAGCCTTTTTACCATCGCTCCCTGGATATTCTTGTTTCTTGTGCCCGCTGTGACTATGAGAATGCTTTCAGATGAAAAGAAACAGGGAACAATGGAGTTATTGTTAACCCGCCCGATCACGGATTTGCAAATAGTCCTGGCTAAGTATCTGGCTGCTCTTGTATTGCTGATAATAGCTCTCCTTCCCACGTTAATCTATTATTTTAGTGTTTATCAACTGGGGAATCCGGAAGGAAATATCGACAGTGCCGGAACCATTGGTTCCTATATCGGTCTGTTTTTTCTGGTTGCTATTTATGCTGCCATCGGTATATTTACTTCATCGATAACCAGTAATCAGATTATTGCTTTTATAATTGCTATGTTGCTGTCATTCATTTTCTTTATGGGCTTTGATTTTCTGAGCTCCATGTGGATCTTTAGTCAAATTGATGCCACGGTTTCTGAATTGGGAATTAATGCACATTATAAGTCTATGAGCCGGGGAGTGATCGACACACGCGATATCATCTATTTTTTGAGTGTTATCATTCTTTTCATTTATTTAACCAAAACCATTGTTCAAAGTAGAAAATAGAATAAAGATATGCTTAAAAAGAATGCCAATATATTTAATTTCGTGATCCTCTTTTTTATCGTTGTTGTGGTTAATTTCATTGCTTCTAAAGTGCATTACCGTTTTGATCTTACCTCAGATAACCGCTACACCCTAAAGGAAAATTCCGTTGAAGTGCTGGAAGATCTGGATGATGTAATTTATTTTAAAATATACCTTGATGGGGATTTGCCCCTGGGAATGAAACGGTTTCAGACAAGAATAAAGGAGACACTAGAGGAATTCAGGGTTCATGCAGGGGAAAATATTCAGTATAGTTTTATTAACCCAACGGCTGACAGGAATCAAAAGGAACGCCAGGTATTCTTTAATGACCTGAAGAATAAGGGGCTACGTCCAACCAACATCAAGCAACGGGATAAAGAAGGCGGATATTCGCAAAAGATTATTTTTCCTGGAGCCATTGTAAATTTGGGTGAGAAGCAGACTGTAGTAAACCTTTTGAAAAATAACCCCGGGTATTCTGCTGAAAAAAATCTTAATCATTCCATCCAGAACCTCGAATATGAATTGATTAATGCCGTTTATGAATTAAGTGTCCGGGATAAGGGAAAAATTGCTTTTATTGAAGGGCATGGTGAACTTGATAAATTTCAGGTGGCTGACATTACCAATAAACTTTCCGGATATTACCAGGTAGATAGGGTCAATCTTAAGAATAATCCCCAAAGGATTAATAAATATAAAACCTTGATTATTGCCAAACCTACTGAAGAATTCTCAAGGAGGGGTAAATATTTTATTGATCAATTTGTGATGAATGGCGGAAGAGTTTTTTGGCTGATCGATAAAACCACAGTGACAGCTGATAGCTTATCCAGGAAAAGTTCAACCCTGGCCATGCTGAACGACCTGAATCTTGACGATTTACTTTTTAAGTATGGCATACGTTTTAATCCTGTGCTCGTAAAAGATGTGCAATGCGCAGTTATTCCGGTGAACGTTTCCTATTCGGCTGATAATCCCGAATTCGTTCCTTCTCCCTGGGTATATTATCCATTGCTGTCTTCACCCAATAATCATCCGGTGAATAAAAGTCTCAATATGATCCGGACAGAGTTTGCAGGATCCTTGGATACTCTGGAAACTCCACGGCAAACGAAGACAATTTTGCTGAGATCCTCAGGAAATACAGAGGTGGTTCAGGCGCCTGTAATGGTTAGTCTTGAAGAAGTCAGCAGAAAGGTGGATCCCGCCGCATTTAATGCAGGAAGTAAAATGATCTCTGTATTGATTGAAGGGCGTTTTCAATCTGTTTTTGAAAACAGGATGATTGATGAACTGAAGAAAGAACAGGATGGAAATCGATTTAAATCAAAAAGTCAGTCAACAAAAATGATTTTTGCAGCGGATGGGGATATCATAAGAAATGAAGTGACTAAACGTCCCGGCGGAACCTATATCTCACCATTAGGATATGACAAATATACCAGGCAAACCTATGGAAATAAGAATTTTGTTTTGAACTGTATTCATTATTTAACAAATGAAAAGGGATTGATCAATATCAGGGGAAAAGAAATAAAAATGCGACTCCTGAATAAATCAAAAGTACAAAAACAGCGGCTGAAGTGGCAGATTATAAATATCATTATACCTGTGCTTTTTATTCTGGCTTTTGGCTTTGTGAAAAATTTACTTAGAAAAAGAAAATATACTCTAAAACATAAAGAAGGAGCATAAGCAATAATTTAATAAATATACAGATGCACAAAAAATATATTTTATTCATCCTGTTATTAATACTCTTGGGGCTGGCTGTTTTTTTTTACTTTCAGACTGAGAAAAGTACATTAACAGACTGGGATGCTGATTTTTCTATTCGCGATACAGAAAAAATTGATTCTTTTTCAATAACGCAGGACTCTGCAAAGGTAAAACTTTACAAAGCGGATGGACGGTGGTACTACAACAATCATACTCCTGTGCGTGACCGGGCAGTAAATCAGTTTTTTAATGTGTTAAAGGATTTGCGGATTGAAGCTCCTGCCCCCAAACAAAACAGGCATGAGGTTATTGACCTGGTGAAGCAGAATCCACTGGAAGTGAAAATATATAAAAGAGGCAGAAAAATTAAAGATTACTGGGTGGAAGACAGTCCTTATAAAAAAGGGAGTACCTATATGCTGATGAAGGGCAGTGATAATCCTTATCTGATGAGTATACCGGGTTATAATAAAGATCTGGCCTCATTATTTCGGATTGATGAAAATTATTGGCGGGATAAGGCACTCTTTGGTTTAAGCGGGATTGATATTCAAAAAGTAAAAGTAATGTATCCTCAAAACCCCGATGACTCTTTTCAGATTGATTACAGGAAAAATGGGAAATTTATTTTGAAAAGATTGCCTTCTGAAGACAAAATTAAAAACTTCAAAAAGAATAAGGCCTCCCGCTATCTGAGTTATTTTGGCAACATTCGCTTTCAAAGAATAATTCGTGAAGAATCCAAAGAACTGGTTGATTCTCTTCGCTCATCTTCCCCTTTTTGCGTGATAGAAGTGGAAGATCTTTCGGATAAATTAATAAAACTTGAGACTTACAGAAAATTATCAAAAGGCAAGAAAGACGCTTTTGGTGAAAAAACAAAATATGATTTGAATTTTTTATACGGGATTTATAACGAAACAGATGATGTCTTATTGATAAAATATACGGAAATTGATCCGCTCTTTAAGGAAATAAGTTATTTTCGATAAATTTGTGTACTTTTAAGAAATTTTTTACGAAAAGATACTTAAAAATTAATTTAATTCAATTAATTTCGAATGCTAATAACAACCTAAAAAATTATTACGATGAAGTTTGTAATATCCAGTACAGAATTGTTGAAACACCTTCAACTAATAGGGAAAGTAATCAGTACAAAAAGCACATTACCCATTTTGGATAACTTCCTTTTTAATCTGAAAGGAAATGAGCTGGAAGTCACTGCTTCCGATCTTGAAACCACGTTAATAACCACCATTCATTTGGAAAATGTGACGGACGAGGGTAAAATTGCTGTTCCGGCCAAAATCCTGATGGATATTTTGAGGGAATTTCCTGAACAGCCACTGACTTTTGATGTGAACAGTGAAACGATGGGAGTTGTAATTAATTCTGAAAACGGAAAGTATAATATCAATGGAAAAAATCCTGAGGATTTTCCACAGATACCCGAAATCAAGAGTGAACAGGAAAGTCAGTTGCAAATGCCATCTGAATTACTGTTCAACGGAATTGATAAAACCATCTTTGCTACAGCTGATGATGAGCTTCGCCCGGTCATGAATGGGATCTATGTTGAATTAGCTGAAGACAACATCACTTTTGTAGCTACAGATGCTCATAAACTGGTGCGCTACAAACGTTCAGAGGTTGACCCCGGACAGGAAGCATCTTTCATTTTTCCGAAAAAACCTTCTGCATTGCTGAAGAATATATTAATGAAAGAGGATTCTGAGGTGGATATGCGATTTGATGATAAAAATGTCCAGGTAACTTTACCTAAATATAAGATCATTTCAAGACTGACAGAAGGAAATTATCCCAACTATAACTCTGTCATTCCTTCAGATAATCCCTATAAATTAACAATTGACAGATTGGAATTATACAATACGATCAAGAGAGTTTCTGTATTTTCTAATCAGGCAAGTAATCTGATTAAACTGAGCCTGAAAGGAAATCAGATAACTGTTTCAGCTCAGGATATCGATTTCTCTATATCGGGTCATGAAACTCTTAATTGTCAGTATGAAGGGGAGGATATGGATATTGGTTTCAAATCACCTTTTCTTTTGGAAATTCTTTCTAATCTGAACTCACCGGAAGTACTTATTGAATTGTCAGATCCTTCAAGGGCCGGGTTGTTATATCCGTCTGAAAAAGAGAGTGACTCGGAAGACATTCTGATGTTGCTGATGCCTATGATGGTTGAGTCTGATAATGAATCCGAATAAAAAATAAATGGGAAAGCAGGAAACTTTCCCATTTTACTAAAATTAGTTCCTATGGATTTAAATTTGAAAAAGCCTTTGGTTTTCTTTGACTTGGAAACCACGGGTATCAGTATTGTAAAAGACCGTATTGTTGAAATATCTATGCTGAAGATATTGCCTAATGGCGACCAGGAGAGCAAAACGATGAAGGTTAATCCTACCATTCCTATAAGTGCTGAAGCAGAGTCTATTCATGGAATATCTAATGAGGATGTTAAAAATGCTCCTACCTTTCCTGAAGTAGCTAAAATCGTGTTGCAGTTCATTGAAGGGTGTGATTTAGCGGGATTTAATTCAAACCGCTTCGATTTGCCTCTTCTGGCTGAAGAATTAATCAGGGCTGAAGTGGATTATGATTTGAAAAAGCAAAATTTTATCGATGTACAGGTGATTTTTCACAAAATGGAAAAAAGAACCCTGAGTGCCGCGTATCAGTTTTACTGCAAAAAAGAGCTAAAAAATGCACACAGTGCCGAAGCTGATGCTATTGCCACTTATGAAATTCTGAAGGCTCAGATAGATCATTATGAAAATCTTGAAAACGATATGGAAAAGCTCTCCGAGTTTTCAAGTCACAACAGGAATGCTGATTTTGCAGGGAGGATTATTTATAACAACAAAGGTGAGGAAATTTTTAATTTTGGTAAGTATAAAGGAAAAACGGTGGAAGAGGTGTTAGAGAAAGATCCGGGTTATTACGGGTGGATCATCAACAATGAATTCCCGCTTTATACTAAAAAGGTACTCACAAATATCAAACTGAGAGCTTTCAATTCGCAATGATTGCTTAACAGAAAGACTTATGAAGATTATTTGTATTGGGAGGAATTATGCAGAACATGCAAGGGAATTCAACAATGATGTTCCTGAAAATCCTATTTTTTTCTTCAAACCCGATACATCAATTATCACTCGTAACCGTCCTTTTTTTTATCCTGGTTTTTCAGAGAATATTCATTACGAAACAGAAATTGTTCTGAGAATTTCCCGTTTAGGTAAGAATATTGCCCCAAAGTTTGCCCATCGATATTTTCGAGAATTTACACTGGGAATTGATTTTACAGCCAGGGACCTGCAAAAGGAATGTAAAAAAAATGGCTGGCCCTGGGAAATAGCCAAAGGGTTTGAAGGTTCTGCACCTATTGGTCGGTTTCTGCCCATTGAGCATTTTAATGACATTCATAACCTGAGTTTTCACCTGAATATCAATGATGTACTTACTCAAAAGGGCAATACTGCAAACATGATCTTTTCTTTTGAGGATATTATTTCCTATGTATCACAGTTTGTCACTCTGAAAATGGGTGATTTAATCTTTACAGGAACGCCAGCCGGCGTGGGGCCGGTGCATATCAATGACCGGCTGACCGGTTTTGTCGAAGACCATGAATTGATCAACTTCAGGGTAAAATAAATTCTCTTAATTCTTCCTGCAACTGATTACGAAATTCTTTCACAGTAGAATTATATGCAGGCTCTATTAGATCAATCAATTTATAATTTTTTGACTTTTCAATATTATAATGGATATTTTTGATAACAGGCTCATAACGTTGCGCTGTTCTGTAGAATTCCAACAAGGATTCATACCGCTTTTGATGTATTCCCAGGAAGTCGGGGAATTCCTTCAAATTTCGTTTTAAATGATGAAATCTTCTTTGTGCATTGAAGATGACTTTTTGAGGCAGTTGATCAAGAGCAATATCGCGTAACAGATAAATTTCAGCATATCTGACAGCACCAATCAGCCCAAATGCATCCAGGTCATCAGCCATAGCCAGTATGGATAATAAAGTAGGCTGACTGTCTGTGTTCTTATAATCCTTATCATCATGTTTCTCAATTATTTTGAGGGTCTCTTCAAATTTGTCCGGCCTTGGGAAATTATTTGAACTGAAAAATGATTCACAAAACCTTCTGCTTTCATGTCCATGAGAGACATCGCGTGTTCGAACCATTCCCAGGTCGTGAAAAAAAGTAGCAATAATGAGGCTTTCCAACTCTTTCTCATTGAATGTTATAGTGGCATTCAAAGTTTTGATTATCTCCTTAACAAAACACCAGACCCTTAGATGGTGCTCTTCATTATGTGAAGACAATCCTACATTTTTAAACTTTTCCTGGTTGAAGGAGATAAGAATATCAAGCCATTTGGATTCAATAGTTTTTATTTTATTATTCAACTGATGCATAATTGGATGACATTGGTTTAATTAAAATTTCAAACTAACAGATTAGACTATTGGCTATCAGTTTATTATTTCTTTCTTTATATCTTATACGAAATAAAAAAGCAGAAAAGGAAGGCTTTTCTGCTTTTTTTAACAAAGTTTACAAAAATTAATTCTTATGGCTTGTATTTTCGCTTAGAATTTCTTTAGCCATATTTAAGATTGTAGGATCATCAATCGTTACAGCGCCTCCATCTGGTCCCGGACCAAAATGAATTCCAACACTTTCTCCCTTCTCATAGTTGGATGCTCCAAAATAGTTTCTTACTGTCTCTTCGTTAAGGTTCAATTGATCTGCGATTTTTTTGATTCCGCCATGCGGAAGGCTGTCTTTGATTTTACGTAACTCATTGAATGTTATTGTCATAGATAATACGTTTTGTATTAAGAAATCCATATAAAAATAATAAAAATTTGGCAGACTAAGAAATATAATAACGGGAAAATTGGTAAAATTGGAACTATTGGTAACTCAGAAAACATAATGGTTTCAGTCAATTTTTCTAAATAATTAACTTATTTTAACAATTTTTTGAGGCTAAGACGAAGACTGAGGATTCCGGAAGGTTATGATGGAAGGAGAACTGGTATATTGCTAAATTGTTAAACTGTTAAATTGTGTTTTTTGGTTTTGGTCTAACCCTCATTTATTATGGCATTATCTAATTAGGGTTTGCTGAAAAACACAAAATAAACTTATAATAAACGATAAAAAAGAAATTTGTGTTTTGTTTGGTTGGATCAAAAGGGTTCTCTTACTTTGTAGAGAATTAAAATTTACTATGGCAAAAAAGCAAAATACCACAAGACCTGTTTTCATTAAAATCTTATTCATCTTTTTGGGTATTTGTACTTTATCTTTAGGTATTCTGGGTATTTTAGTTCCCGGATTACCAACCACACCCTTCCTCTTACTTTCTGCCGGATTGTTTTTCAGAAGTTCTAAAAGGCTTTATCGATGGTTAATGCGTCACCCTTATTTTGGAGTACGCATAAGATACTACCGCATCTACAGGGCACTACCTCTTAAAACAAAAATTTATGCAAACTCTCTCATGTGGATTATGATTTTCCTGTCTGTGATTTTATTTATTGATCAGATATGGATCAAAGTCATAGTGATAGCTGCCGGACTAACCGGCTCTATTGTGATGATCCGGGTGATTCCTACTTATGAGGTTAAAACTAAGGCCCGGAATAAGGCAAAAAAAAGGCGAGGGACAGGTAACCGGAATGTTAATTATATTGTGTAAACCCTCCAGCTATTGCTAATGGTAAGTAATTAGCAACCTGATTCAATTAAGTATTTTTACATTCAATACTGATTGGTACTCTCAAAAATTTTATCTGCTGATTTGGTTATAAAACCGCTAAAAAGATTGCCTTCCTTGTCAGCATAGCGGTTCGTGAATTCATAATAACAGGCAGGTATTTGGTATGTTCCTTCCTCAAAGGCCACATCAATCTTATCTGCCATGATACTTGATTGTTCCAGTAGTTGTTCTTTGCTTCCTTTAATTTCACCTCCGGATTGATTCATCTTCCAGCCTTCAGATTTTAACCGGTCATTAATTTTTTCCAGTTTTGTGAATTTTTTAAAATCATTCACTTTCATGGCAAAATGATTGACACGGAATCCAAATGCATACATCCAGGCTGCATACTCTGATTCTTTCAGAAGCTTTTTGTAAATTTCATATTTGGGTTTACCCCATAAAGTCTTAGAAAATATTAGTTCTTCTGATCTGAATTGTTTCTGGGGTGATTGATTAAGAATACTGGCAACAGTTTCCTGAACAAAATCACTCAATTGTTCAGTAAGCAAGTGGCTGATAAAAATTCTTGGAGCACTGGGATCGGTCTTGTGTTCAAAATGCTGTGCATAAGCTTTCTTCTTTGTAAAGTGATATTCACCCCTGGCTTCATAACCTCTTTCAACAAACGGTTTAGCAATTACATCTATATTTACCCTGGGGTCATTAAAAGAACGGAAGGCAATGTGATCATGATTGATTGTTTCTCCTTCATTTAAAAACAGGTTGTAAATATTTCCTACAGAGGGGTTTTGCTGTGTATAATCCTGCCACAATTGGTGATAGATATTTTGTAATTCCATAGAATTTTCGTTTATATGGTTTGATAAAAAAGGATTATTCCTATTCTATAATACAACCATCGGGTTTAAACTTTGTTTAATTACCTGCGCTCATTTATTCGTTCTTTTAGATAAGGAGCGTATTGCTGATCAGTTTTCATTATGTGATTGATTAGCCATTCTTTAAGAAATTTTGAAACCTCTATAGCTACTTTACGGTCTCCCTGATCAAATTTTTCTTTGTATTTTTTTAGCTGTTCTACAAATTTTTGATGTTCTCTCTTATGTCCTTCATATCCATCATAGTGATGAACAAACATCAGTTTTTCTTCAGCAAAAAAATGTGTTTTTACATAATCAAATAGTTCCTTAAATATTATTTCAAGTTCTTCTTTTCCTTTTCCTTTTGACATAGCCTGGTAAAGATCGTCAATCAGAGAAACAAGTTTTTTGTGTTGTTGATCTATTTCTTCTATACCAACTGACATAGAGTTATTCCATTGAATAAAAACCATATTTATTGTTTTTGGGTTTAACTCGGGTTAAATGAATATGAATAAAATTATGCATAGTTAATTGACTTCAAAATTAATAAAACTTAAATTTGTTTGAAGAATCCATTCAAATGTAATCATTATGAAAAAATTACTTACAATTTTACTTCCAGTTATGATTTTCTGCATTAATGAAACGGTAAGTCAGAATTCTTCCACGGAAAATCTTAAGCTACATAAGATAAAATTGCCCGAAGGTTTTAAAATTGAAGTGTTTGCAACAGGCATTCCTGATGCAAGATCTCTTAAAATCGGAAAAGGTGGAATTGTTTTCGTTGGAAACAGGGATAAAAATAAAGTATATGCAGTTGTTGATAAAGATGGTGACTTTAAGGCTGATGAAACGTATATTATTGCCGAGGGTTTAAATATGCCCAATGGTGTGGCCCTGTTTAATAATGATCTTTACGTTGCAGAAGTAAGCAGGATTTTGAAATTTTCAAATATCTATGATAATTATAAGAGCAGACCTGATTATGAGGTGATTTACGATGATTTTCCAACTGACAAACACCATGGCTGGAAATATATAGATTTCGGGCCGGATGGAAAACTATATGTGCCTGTGGGTGCTCCCTGTAATATTTGTGATAGCGAAGATCCTGTTTATGCAAGTATTACAAGAATGAATCCAGATGGTAGCGGGTTAGAAATATTTGCCAGAGGCGTGCGCAATACAGTTGGATTTGATTGGCACCCGGAGACTAATGTATTATGGTTTACAGATAATGGAAGAGATTATATGGGTGATAACCTGCCCCCTGATGAACTGAATTATGCTCCGGAAAAAGGTTTGAATTATGGTTATCCTTATTGCCACGGCAATGATATTCATGATCCGGAATTTGGTGAGAATAAAGATTGTGATAAATATACAAAGCCTGTTCAGGAGCTGGGTCCTCATGTTGCTGCATTAGGAATGAAGTTCTATACAGGAGATATGTTTCCTGAAAAATATAAAAACCAGATATTTATTGCTGAACATGGAAGCTGGAACCGTTCCTCAAAAATCGGCTACAGGGTGATGCTCGTTACCCTGGACGGGAATAAAGCCCGGGAATATAAACCCTTTGCAACAGGTTGGTTACAAGGAGAAAGTGTGTGGGGCCGTCCCGTTGATGTAGCTCAACTGCCTGATGGTTCGCTTTTGGTCTCTGATGATTACGCCAATGCAATTTACAGGATTAGTTATGAGAAATGAGGCTGAGGCTAAGATTCCTCAAATCTTGGTAATTGTGGAAATATTTTTTTTTTTGGCGTTGTTTTAATTCAATTGTTAGAATTGTTAAATTGTTCTAACCCCTTATAAACTTGAACTGGTTCAGGCGTCAGTTTGACCAGACAAGGAAGAGAAAGATCCGGCATGTCTTTGAGACACACCAAGTCAGGTTTATTCTCTGGCTGGTCTGTTTTTTTATGAGAACAGCTTCTCTTTCGTAGTTTTACTACATTTGAAATACCTCACAACCCTTCGCCCCAGCCGGTTTTGAGTTGGCTTCTCTATCCTGGATATAAAGCATGCTACAAACATGCGCCAGATGTATGGTTTTTGTATTAATCACCCCCAATTTATGAAAATAATTTTTTCTGTCTCTTTATCTGGCTCTTAATCTGTATAATAAGGATGTCTTGCTGAAAATAAGAATCAAAATTTTACCAAATTATTTGACTGTAATATTTAAATGTATTAATTTTGACCATATGGTTAAACTAATTAGTTAAACCATGTGTTCAAAATAATACAAATATGACACAAGAAGAAAAAAACACGGAGGAAAAGATTCTTGAGGCGGCCAAAAACATTTTTCTTAAGAAAGGAATGGCTGGTTCCAGAATGCAGGAAATTGCGGATGAAGCCAACATCAACAAGTCGTTGCTTCATTATTATTACCGGAGCAAAAATAAGTTGTTTCTGGCTGTGTTCCGGTTTGCCATTAAGCAGTTTATACCGGGTATTAAAGATATTATTCTTTCTGATGAAACAGTTTTCAAAAAGATTGAAATGTTTGTAGACAGCTACATTGAAATGCTGTTCCGGCATCCGTTTGTGCCTATCTTTATTATTCAGGAGATACAAAGAGACCCGGATGTTTTGACCGGAGCATTAATGGAGGCAGGAGTTGATCCGAATGAAATTCTCCAGGTTTTTTACGATGCCATCGATCGCGGAGAAATACGTCCCATAAACCCTTTGGAAGTCATGCTGAACATGCTTTCGCTCTGTATTTTCCCGTTTGCTGCCAAACCGGTAATGCAAAGGGTATTCTTTGATAATGATGAAAGAGCCTATAATCAATTCCTTGAAAACAGAAAAAAAACAGTTACAGAATTTATGATAAAAGCGATAAAGCCATGAAAAAACATGTTTTGATAATTGTAATATTGCTTTTTCCTTTCTTTTTGAAGGCACAGGATACGCTTACTGTTTTCCGGTGTTTCAAAGCCATGGAAAATTATTTTCCCAAACAACAGGAGAAAGCTTTACAGAAAGAACAGACCCAGTTAAAAGTAAAGAACATTAATACACAGTGGCTGCCTGATGTTGATCTGAATGCACAATCTACCTATCAATCTGATGTGGTAGAGGTTGACCTGCAACTTGATATGCCGCCCACGATAGGTGGAAGCATGGATATGGATGTGCCTTCCCCCAGTCATGACCAGCATAAAATTACCCTGGATGTGAACCAGATGATCTACGATGGCGGCGCAGTAAAAGCATTCAAAGAAATGGAAAAGGCGGCAGGTAAAATGAATCAGCAAAGCGTGGATGTAGACTTGTACAATATTCGGGAGCAGGTCTCAGAAGTTTATTTTGGGATTTTGCTGCTAAAGAAACAGCAATCTATTACCGAAACAGCACTTGATGATCTGAACCGGAAGCTTGAGACGGTCCGCTCAGCCATAGAGAATGGCACGTTGTTAAAATCTGATTTGTATAGTCTGCAGGCAGAAAAGCTAAAGATACAACAATCGCTGGACCAGCTGAAAAACCAGAATGAGAGTAATTTGCAGAATTTGAGGATGTTAACAGGTCTGGAAGTTGACACATCCACATCACTGACTGTTCCTGATCCGAAAATTACCCGGAATGAACAGTTGAAACGACCTGAGCACAAATTATTTGAACTTCAGAAAAAAAGGGCTGAAGCCAATAAAGGGGTTCTGAAATCACAAAATTTGCCTAAAGTGTTTGCTTTTGGTCAGTTAGGCTACGGAAAGCCGGGATTGAACATGCTTAGCGATGAGTTCGATTCTTTTTACATCGTTGGAGCAAAACTTACCTGGAATCTATGGGACTGGAACAAAACCAAACGTCAGAAACAGATTCTGGAAGTACAGCAAAAAACAATTGATGTACAAAAACAGACTTTTAACAAAAACCTGAATATTAAACTAAGCAGAATTCAGGCAGCGATAACCAATTATGAGCGAGCGATGGAGCAGGATAAGGAGATTATCAGCCTTCGTGAAAAGATTCTGAAGAATGCCCGCTCAAAATTGCAAAATGGTGTGATAACTTCGGTAGATTACATCAACGATCTGAATCAGCTTAAAAAAGCAAAATTAACTTATGAAAAACATAAAATAGAATGGCTAAAAGCCAAAATCAATTATTTATTTACCAGTGGAAACCTTGATAAAACATAGTATTATGAAAAGAATTGCCATACAAATTATTGTCGTTGTTTCGGTTATGATGCTTAGTTGTTCACACAATAGTGATAAATCGGATGCATACGGAAATTTTGAGTCGGATGAGGTGATTGTTTCAGCCCAGATGCAGGGCCAGTTGAAACAGTTGAATTTAGAAGAGGGACAGGTGGTAAAAACGGATCAATTGGTTGGAATAATTGATACGTCTACACTTTCCGTTAAAAAAGAACAACTGGAAGCCAAAAAGGAAGCAACGGCTGCGCGCCTAACAAACATTGAAGCCCAGCTTGAAGTTCAGCAGGAGCAGATCAGCACGTTTGAAACAGAGGAGCAGAGAATTAAAAAACTGTTGAAGGACGGCGCTGCTACGCAGCAACAGTATGATAACATTACAGGGAAACTGCGTGTAGCAAGAAAACAGTTGAATTCTATCCGTTCCCAAAAGAAAGCGGTGTATAGCGAAATTAAAGTAATTGATGCCCAAATCCGGGAAGTGGAAGAAAATATAGACAAATGCCTGGTTAAAAACCCGGTCAGAGGAACCGTGCTTGAAAAATACCTTGAAAGAGGTGAGGTTGCAGTCCCAGGCAAGGCGATATATAAAATTGCCGACCTCTCCACCATGTATTTGAGGGTTTATGTCTCCGGAGCGCAGCTGCCACACATTCAAATAGGGCAGAAGGTAGAAGTACTTATTGATAAGGATGAAGAGGCCAACCAGAAACTGGTGGGGAAAATTACCTGGATCTCTTCTCAGGCAGAATTTACACCTAAGATTATTCAGACCAAAGAAGAACGCGTAGATATGGTGTATGCAGTCAAAGTGAAGGTTCAGAATAACGGGAAGATAAAGATTGGCATGCCGGGCGAAGTGAATTTCAACTAAAACAAAAAGTTATGAATAATAACACAGCAGTTGAAGTAAAACAACTAAAGAAAACATACGATAAGGTAACAGCGATTGACCAGATTAACCTTGAAGTTGGCAGAGGAGAACTGTTTGGGGTGATTGGTCCTGACGGTGCCGGAAAATCCACGCTTTTCAGGATTCTCACAACTCTGCTGATTCCGGATGAAGGAAAAGCCAGTGTAGAGGGGTATGATACCATAAACGACTACCGGAATATTAGGTTGATTACCGGCTATATGCCGGGACGTTTTTCTTTGTACATGGATCTGAGCGTGGAGGAAAACCTGAAATTTTTCGCCACGATCTTCGGAACCACCATTGAAGAGAATTATCATCTGATCCAGGATATTTACCAACAGATTGAACCTTTTAAGAAGAGACTGGCCAGAAACCTTTCCGGCGGGATGAAACAAAAACTGGCGCTAAGCTGCGCCCTGATCCATAAGCCCTCGGTATTAGTTTTGGATGAGCCGACTACCGGAGTAGATGCGGTTTCCCGTAAGGAATTCTGGGAGATGCTGGTGAAGCTGAAAAAACAGGGAATGACCATCCTGGTTTCTACTCCCTACATGGATGAAGCAGAACTTTGCGACAGAGTGGCTTTGATGCAAAATGGAAACTTAATGAGTATTAATGAGCCGGAACAGATTATTGCAGAGTTCCCAAAGAAACTTTATGCTGCACGGGCAGACAATATTTACAATCTTTTACTTGATATGAGAAAGACGGAAGGAATTGAATCAGTCTACCCGTTTGGCGATTGTCTGCATGTTACTGGTAAACAAGGAGAGCTGGACGAGAATAAACTGTCTGATCTCCTCGAAAAGCAGGGCAATTATGGTGTGAAGATAAGTCCGATCAAGCCCAATATTGAAGATTGTTTTATGAATTTAATGAATGAAATAAATGAATAACCAGGTAGTTATTAATGTGGAAAAACTGGTGAAAAAGTTTGGTGACTTTGAAGCCAACAAGGAGCTTACCTTCCAGGTGAAGAAAGGAGAGATTTTTGGCTTCCTGGGCGCCAACGGAGCCGGAAAAACCACCGCGATGAGAATTCTTTGCGGATTGTCTGCTCCGACTTCCGGGAAGGTTGAAGTAGCAGGCTATAACATTTATAAAGATCCGGAGAAAATTAAGAAAAGCATTGGCTACATGAGCCAGAAATTCTCTTTGTATGAGGATCTTACGGTTTATGAGAATTTTCGGTTCTATGGGGGAATTTACGGGCTCTCCAGGAAAAAAATTAAAGAGCGGACAAAAGAACTACTGGATAAACTCAATTTTTCCCATGCCTCCAATAAGCTGATCTCATCTATTCCTTTGGGCTGGAAACAGAAGCTTGCTTTTTCTATTGCGATTATGCACAATCCTGAAATTGTTTTTCTGGATGAGCCCACAGGAGGGGTGGATCCGGTTACCCGGCGTCAGTTCTGGGAAATGATCTATGAAACAGCCGCAGAGGATGTGACAGTTTTCGTCACCACCCACTATATGGATGAGGCAGAATATTGCGACCGCGTTTCTATTATGGAACAGGGCAGGATAGAAGCGTTAGATTGTCCTTCAAAACTGAAAGCACATTATGCCGCAAATAATATGGATGAAGTTTTTGTGAAAATAGCCAGATAATAAATCAAATGTTATGAACCGATTTATAGGATTTGTTAAAAAAGAGTTTATACATATTTTCAGAGATACAAGGACTTTACTGATTCTCTTCGGGATGCCCATAGCCCAAATCCTCATTTTTGGGTACGTGATCACCAACGAGATTAAAGAGGCCAGAATCGCTGTATTTGATAAATCAAAGGATGCTGTCACACGGGAAATTACTGATAAGTTAGTCTCTTCTGGATATTTTACTTTGGCAAAAGAGATTGATCACTCCGGGGAGATTGAGGAGATATTTAAGAAAGGAGAAGTGAGAGAAATTGTGGTTTTTGAACAGGATTTCGACAACAAGTTGAAAGAAGAAGGTTCTGCAAGCATACAATTGTTGCTGGATGCCACTGATGCCAATATGGCAAATTTACTTCAGAGTTATACTTCTGGTATTATTCAGGACTATTCCCGAAAAATAACCGTTGAAAAAAGTAATGCCCCGGTAATTAAACCCAAACCCCGGATGCTCTTTAATAATGAACTGAAAGGTGTGTATATGTTCGTTCCGGGCACCATGGCGCTAATCCTGATGCTGGTTTCAGCCATGATGACATCTATCTCTATAACCCGGGAAAAGGAAACTGGCACCATGGAAGTACTTCTTGTGTCGCCTTTGAAATCTTTTCAGATAATCATAGGAAAAGTTACTCCGTATGTATTATTGGCTTTTATCAATGGAATCGTGATCATTGCCCTCGGTTATTTTGTATTTGAAATGCCGGTAAAAGGAAGCCTGGTGTTGCTGCTGTCTGTAACGCTTCTCTATATTATTATGTCCCTTTCCCTGGGAATACTTATTTCTACAGTGAGTAACTCACAGGAAGTAGCGATGTTTGTTTCAATGTTTGCCCTTATGCTTCCTACTCTGCTTTTATCGGGTTTTATTTTTCCGGTGGAAAATATGCCCTGGCCTTTGCAATGGCTGAGTACCATTATCCCGGCAAAATATTTTGTTATACTGATTAAGGGCATCATGATCAAAGGAACCGGGCTGGCTTTTGTGTGGAAGGAGATAGTGATATTGCTTCTTTTTACCCTGATTTTTATAACCGCAAGTATTCGTAAATTTAAAATCAGACTGGAATAATGAACCGAGCCATGATAAAAAAATTGACACACACGGAAATGATTACACTACAACCAAAAACAGTGTTTGTTCCTTATTTTACTTATCATGGCGAGCTACATCTGACCGATAATAATAAAATTATAAACAGATGAAAACCATATTATTCATACTGCAAAAAGAGTTCATACAGATTTTCCGCAACAAAACCATGTTGCCCATGATTTTTCTGATGCCCATTCTGCAGTTGTTGATTCTTGTCAATGCAGCCACTTTTGAAATGAAAGATATTGATATGGTCGTTGTCGATAAAGATTTATCG
This sequence comes from uncultured Bacteroidales bacterium, assembly GCA_964633615.1. GTDB lineage: Bacteria > Bacteroidota > Bacteroidia > Bacteroidales > UBA12077 > JAGXLC01. Next base: position 21,240 of record CAZWHH010000004.1, read on the forward strand.
TCCACCTCCAGGCAAATGATCAGCAAGTTTGAAGGATCACCATTCTATAACTTAACCAGGCATTCTTTTAATGTGAAGGAGGGCAAAGATAAATTACTCAAAGACGAAGCAGACCTTGTTTTGGTGATTCCAAACCACTTCGAACACGACTTAAAGAATGAAAATCAAGCTGATGTGCAATTGCTGATTAACGCAATTAATGGTACAGCGGCGGGTTTGATAAATGCTTATACTTCAGGTGTGATTGCCGATTACAATAAGAACATTATAAGCAAGTGGACTCAGCAGCCTCAAATGGCAGAAAAAAATCCACTGGAAGTGATTTATTCTTATTGGTACAACCCTGAAATGAACTACAAGATTTATATGGTACCGGGTATTTTGGTAATTCTTGTAACCATCATCAGTTTGTTTTTGACTGCTTTGAATATTGTCCGCGAAAAAGA
>CAZWHH010000005.1:0-2886 GCA_964633615.1 uncultured Bacteroidales bacterium
TAAACGACAGAATTGTTCCTAATGTGGAGGCTTTTGTTCCGGCTTGTATTCGGTTAAAACAGTCTGGCATTCGAAGCAGACCAATTGAACCCAATAAAAGAAAAATTGAACCGATCAGTGTAACAAAAGCCCCTATAATTGCTAATATATCCATATTATAGTCCTTTCTCCAAATAACGTGCTACAATTAAAACTCCGAGAAAACTTAAAATTCCGTAAACCATAGCAATATCAAGGTAAATAATTCTACCTGTAAGATATGCTACTCCGGCAATAATGGCCAGAGAGGAAATGGTCATTACATCAAATGCAATAACACGGTCTGTATAACAAGGTCCTTTTACAAACCTTATAAGTGAGAGAATAATAGATAAAAGCATTATTCCCAATGCTATAGATAGTATTGTGTTAACCATATATTTTTTCTAAATATTTTTCAAATTTCCTTACTATTTTTTTTGTTGCTTCATTGACGTCTTGTGTTTCCACATCAATCCAGTGTATATATAAGGTATCTTCTTTTATGTCAATGGTAAGTGTCCCTGGGGTGAGCGTAATGGAATTGGCTAAAATCATTCGCCCCATTTTGGATTTTAATTTGGTTTTGACTTCCACTATTCCCGGATTTATAGGAAGTGAGGGAGTAATAACCCTTCTCGCCACATCCAGGTTGGATTTGATTAACTCGAAAAGAAAAACCATAAGATAAATGATGGTATAAAAAAGAGCCGCTGGTGTGAGTTTTATTTCCGAGAATATATCGCAGCTTGCACAAAATATCAAAGACAATAACAATGATAAGCCAGCCCCGATTGCCAACAGGAGTGGATCGAATGAATTGTTTAACAGAATCCAGAAAACAAAAGCAATAGCGAAGGATACAAGGATGTTTTTTATTTTCATTTCTAATAATTTATATTTCTATATATTTATAAATTTAGATATCACAAATTTAAAATTTAATACTATACTGTCTTTATTTACAAATATTTTTAACAAAACAAAAACACATAAAACAAAGCAGTGTTTTATTGTGTATAGATTTATTTAGATATAGATATAGATATATTAAAAAATAGATTTATATTTGCTCTTGTTTCTTTTTATAAATGTAATAAAAAATGAATAAATTAAAAATATCCTGCACAGAATGCTTTGAAAAGTCTTATTGTTTTCATCAGCTAAATCAGCATGAACTTTTTTTAACGAATGAGAGCAGGGTACAGGTACATTATAAAAAAGGGGAAACTATAGCCAAGCAAGGTTCCTTTGTAACTCATATATTATATGTGAAAAATGGAACTGTAAAAGTTTATAAAGAATTTGAAGGCGGTAAAAACAGTTTAATTTTTTCTGTTTTACCGGAAGGCTCACTCATTGGACTTTCTTCATTGTTTTTTACTGATAAATTTCAGTATTCAATAGCTGCTTTGGATTCAACGAGTATTTGTGCTATTGACAAACATGTAATCGAACAGATTGTTAAAGATAACAGTAACTTCGGCGCCAGCTTGCTTGAATCTCTGAATTCGGAAATATATAGTATCAGAAGTCGGATGATTAGTTTAACTCAAAAGCAGTTACAGGGAAAGATGGCTGACATAATTATTTATTTGGCTGAAAATGTTTTTAGGCAAGACGAGTTCGACCTGCCTCTGTCAAGAAAGGAGTTGGCTGAATTTGGTGGAATGTCGACAATGAGTGTGGTACGAACTCTTCAGCATTTTATCAAAGAAGGGATTGTTGAGGAAAACAAACAGAGAATTACGATCAAGAAAAAAGACCTATTAAAAAAGATTAGTTTAGAGGGTGGTTTTGCCAAATGATAATGAATAAGATATAGTTGAAATTATTTGAAAATGCATAAAAGCTTAAACATTTGTTTGTTTTGTTTGTTTTTGGTAAAAATACACATCATTTACCAACAAATTTTTTATCTGTATCATACAGACAAAAGGCAATGAATAAAACATGAGGGTTACATGCTTTAAAATGTAGAAACATTGAAATTTTAAAAAGTAATTTATTTGTTTTAAGATCATACCTATTTTACTTTTACAGCAAAAAACAATAAATTAGTTCATTATAAATCTAAAAAAATCTCAATATATTTGCTATTAAAATAAGTCAATATGTCAAAGATTACTAAGATAAAAAGAGGATTAGATATACCCCTTGCGGGCAAGGCTGAAAAGGTGATTAAAAAAGCAGATACCGCCCAATATTATGCTGTAAAGCCCATTGATTTTCATGGTATGCGCACCAAGCTAATGGTAAAAGTGGGTGACAAAGTAAAATCAGGAACCCCTCTGTTTTATAATAAACTACAGTCTGAGGCTCAGTTCACTTCTCCGGTAAGTGGAGAAGTTGTTTCTGTAAACAGGGGAGAACGAAGAAAAATTCTGGAAGTGGTTGTTGAAAATGATCTGAAATATGAATACGAAGATTTTGGTGCGGCAGATCCTTCAAATATAGAAAGAGAGCATGTAATAGAAAAATTATTACAATCAGGGTTGTGGCCGGTTATTCGACAAAGACCTTATTCTGTCGTAGCCAATCCTAAAGATATACCCAAAGCAATTTTCATTTCTGCTTTTAACAGTGCTCCTTTAGCCCCTGATTATGATCTGATTGTAAAGGGAGAAAAAGAGAATTTTCAAAAAGGGATCGATGCGCTGAAAAAACTTACCAATGGGAAAATACATCTTAATTTAAATGCAGATTATCCTCCTTCTGAGGTGTTTACCAAAGCCAAAGGAGTACAGATCAACTATTTTACAGGTCCCCATCCTTCCGGAAATGTAGGCGTTCAGATTAATAAACTGGATCCAATCAATCAGGGTGAAGTAGTTTGGTATGTATATCCACAGGACATAATAGCAATAG
>CAZWHH010000005.1:2986-4292 GCA_964633615.1 uncultured Bacteroidales bacterium
ATCAATCAGGGTGAAGTAGTTTGGTATGTATATCCACAGGACATAATAGCAATAGGACGTTTATTTAACAAAGGAATTTACGACGTATCCAGAGTGGTTGCACTGACTGGCTCTGAGGTAAAGAAACCATTATATTACAGGACTATAAAGGGAGCCAGTATTAGTCCCCTGGTTAAGGATAATGTTAAAGGAGGAAACTTAAGGTATATTTCAGGAGATGTACTCACGGGCACTAAAATTAATAATGAAGGATATATAGGTTATTTTGATGATCAGATAACTGTGATTCCCGAAGGGGATTATTATGAGTTCCTTGGTTGGGCTATGCCGGGGTTTAACAAGTACAGTGTCTCGCGATCTTTCTGGGCATGGTTAAGGCCTGATAAAAAATACCGGATAGATACCAATCTCAAAGGAGGAGAAAGAGCTTATGTGATGTCTGGAGAGTATGAGAAAGTATTCCCAATGGATATTTACCCGGTGCAACTGATTAAAGCTATTTTAATTGAAGACATTGAATTAATGGAGAAGCTTGGTATTTATGAAGTAGATGAGGAGGATTTTGCTCTTTGCGAGTTTATTTGTACTTCTAAAACACCGGTTCAGTCAATTGTTCGTAAAGGGCTGGATTTAATGAGACAAGAAATGAGCTAATACTGACTTAAAAAATATATTACAGAATGAGCGGATTAAGAGGATATATTGATAAGATAAAACCCCACTTTGAAAAAGGGGGTAAATTTGAAAAATTACAATCAACATTTGAAGCTTTTGAAACCTTACTGTTTGTGCCCAACAAGGTGACTACCCAGGGCACTCATATCCGGGATGCAATGGATATGAAAAGAACCATGATTATTGTTGTCATTGCCTTGGTTCCTACCATTTTATTTGGGATGTGGAATGCAGGGTATCAGCATCACCTGGCTGTTAATCCTGAAGAACCCTTAACAATATTGCAATCATTCTGGATAGGATTTAAGTTGGTTTTTCCAATAATTGTTGTTTCTTATGTGACGGGTCTGGCCATTGAATTTCTTTTTGCTCAGATCCGGGGACATGAGGTGAATGAGGGTTTCCTTGTATCCGGTATGCTCATTCCTTTAGTGCTTCCGGTTGATGTCCCTCTCTGGATGGTCGTTGTTGCTACAGCCTTTGCTGTCATAATTGGTAAAGAGGTGTTCGGGGGTACCGGGATGAATATTTTGAATCCGGCCCTGACGGCCCGTGCTTTTCTTTTCTTTGCATACCCTGCCTATATGTCGGGGAATGAAGTATGGATACATGGTTTAATGAAGGGAGAGGG
>CAZWHH010000005.1:4392-15823 GCA_964633615.1 uncultured Bacteroidales bacterium
TTTAATGCTTTCGCGGTTAATGAATTTATGAGTATACCTGCATGGCAGCATCTTTTCCTTGGCGGCTTTGCTTTTGGAGCTGTGTTCATGGCTACAGACCCTGTCAGTGCAGCTCAAACCAGAAAAGGAAAGTATATTTACGGTTTCCTGATTGGACTCCTGGCTATTCTTATCAGGGTTGTGAATCCTGCATACCCCGAAGGAGTCATGCTTGCCATTCTCCTTATGAATGTGTTTGCTCCTTTGATTGATCATTATGTGATTGAAGGAAATATTAAGAAACGTATGAAAAGAGCTAAAGTTAAGGCTGCTTAAAAAACTGTTGAGATATGAAAAGATATACAAACAAAGACATTTTTATTTTTGCTTCAGTAATGGTAATCATTGTTGCAGCCATCCTTTCAGTGGTTGCTATGGTTTTACAGCCCCTGCAAAAGAAAAATATCGAAATCAATAAAAAACAGAATATTCTTTTGTCGCTGAATATAGAGGTTGAAAAAGATAATGCACTTGAAAAATATAATCAATATATTACCAACACTTACGTGGTGAACCATGAAGGGGAGAGGCAGGAGGATAAAGATGCATTTTCAATTGATCTGAAAAAAGAATTAGATAAGCCTCTCGGGAAAAGGAACTTACCTGTTTTTGTGGGCTCTCTTTCAAAAGATACAATTTTTATTGTTCCGGTAAGGGGGAAAGGCCTTTGGGGTCCGGTATGGGGGTATGTTGCGCTGGAAGATGACTTTAATACAGTCTATGGAACCAATTTTAGTCACAAATCTGAAACACCCGGTTTAGGTGCAGAAATTGCAACCCGGGAATTTCAGAAGCAATTCATTGGTAAAGAGATTTTCAATGACTCCGGGGAATTTGTTTCCGTACGGGTTAAAAAAGCAGGGAAAGCGGATGGAGGTCCCCATGAAGTAGATGGTATCTCAGGAGGGACAATTACCAGCAAGGGTGTAGATAAGATGCTGGAAGAAATTCTGGAAAGTTATTTAGACTATTTTAAGAAACAGAAAAACAATTAATCTATGAGTATGGATAAAGAACCCTTATTCTCTTCAAAAAATCTGAAACTACTCAGAGAACCTTTGAATGATTCGAATCCCATTACAGTGCAGGTTTTGGGTATCTGTTCGGCGTTAGCGATTACTGTAAAATTAGAACCGTCCGTTGTGATGGCCCTGTCTGTGGTTTTTGTGATGGCAGTTTCAAACGTAACAATTTCTCTCCTGCGAAATATGATTCCACCAAGAATCAGGATTATTGTTCAGCTAACTGTGATTGCTTTTTTGGTGATCCTTGTTGATCAGTTTCTGAAGGCTTTTGCTTACGAGGTGAGTAAACAACTCTCAGTATTTGTGGGGCTGATAATCACAAACTGTATTATTATGGGACGATTGGAGGCTTTTGCTTCCGGTAATAAGCCATGGCCCGCTTTCCTTGATGGTGTGGGTAATGCTGCGGGATATGGTTTGATTCTTGTGGTCGTGGGTTTTGTGAGAGAATTATTCGGCTCTGGAACACTTTGGGGATACCAGGTTATTCCTGAGAGCTTTTATCAATTTGGTTATGAGAACAACGGACTTTTTATATTGCCTCCTATGGCTTTAATTACCGTGGGAATTATTATCTGGATTCAACGGTATAGGAACCGCAAACTAATAGAAGAAAATAAGGCTTAAAATATTGAATTATGGGAGATATGAATTTATTAGACATATTTGTTAAGTCCATCTTTGTTGATAATATGATATTTGCCTATTTTCTGGGCATGTGTTCGTATCTGGCTGTTTCAAAAACAGTTAAGACTTCAACCGGACTTGGATTAGCAGTTATCTTTGTTCTAGGAATCACTGTACCTATTAACTACTTAATTGAAAATTATATCCTGAATGAAGGCGCATTGACCTGGATCAGTCCGCAATTTGCTGATGTAGATCTTAGTTTCCTGACATTTATATTATTTATAGCTGTGATTGCTTCTATGGTTCAGCTTGTTGAAATGATTATTGAAAAATTTTCACCCACTCTTTATAATAATTTGGGTATTTTTCTGCCTCTTATTGCTGTGAACTGTGCAATTTTAGGTGGTTCACTGTTCATGCAGGAGCGTGAATACGGGAGCTTGGGCGAAGCAACTGTTTTCGGACTGGGATCCGGGGTGGGCTGGTTCTTAGCGATTGTTGGTATTGCTGCAATTCGTGAAAAGATCCGTTATTCTAATGTGCCCGAGCCCTTACGGGGCCTGGGTATTACTTTTATCATCACTGGATTGATGGGTATTGCCTTTATGGGTTTTATGGGAATTGAGTTTTAATTATGTAAATTCTGAGAAAAATGATCTTGCTGTCAACAAACACCACAATTATTTTATTGAGTATCGCTGTATTTTTAGTGATTATACTGACTTTGGTAATGATTCTTCTTTATGCCAGGAAAAAACTGACCCCACAGGGTGAGGTTGATCTGAAAGTAAATGATAAAGAACTCAAGGTTGAACCGGGTAGCACAGTACTCACTACATTAGCTAATCATGAAATATATCTGCCTTCAGCATGTGGTGGTCAAGGTACATGTGGTACTTGTGTTTGTCAGGTTGAAGAAGGCGGTGGATCTATCCTTCCAACAGAGAAAGGTTTTTTTTCCAGAAAAGAGGAGCAGGAGAACTGGCGCCTTGGATGCCAGGTAAAGATTAAAAATGATATGGTGATTAAGGTTCCCCCGGAAGTGATGGATATCAAGAAATGGGAGTGTGAAGTGGTATCCAATACGAATGTGGCTACCTTTATCAAAGAATTTGTTGTAAAACTTCCGGAAGGAGAAACGCTTGACTTTAAGCCAGGGGGATACATTCAGATTGATGTGCCTAAAATAGAAGTTGATTTTTCCAAAGATATTGAGGTGGAGAAAGAATTTAAAGAGGAATGGGACCGATTTGGTTTATGGAACTTGAAGATGAAAAATAGTGAGGAAATTTTCAGGGCCTATTCCATGGCTAATCATCCGGCAGAGGGAAATATTATTAAACTGAATGTGAGAATTGCCACACCACCCTGGGATCGATCCAAAGGAAGGTTTAAAAATGTAAATCCGGGAATCTGCTCATCTTATATATTCTCCAGAAAACCTGTTGACAAAGTGACCATCAGCGGCCCGTACGGTGACTTCTTTATCAAAGACACAGACAAAGAAATGATGTACATTGGAGGAGGTGCTGGTATGGCTCCTCTGAGAGCTCATATCTTTCACTTATTTAAAACCTTGCAAACCAACAGAAAAGTAACTTATTGGTACGGTGCTCGTTCTAAAAAAGAAATTTTTTATGAAGAAGATTTCAGAGAACTGGAAAAGGAATTTCCAAATTTTTCATTCCATATAGCTCTCTCAGAGCCAAAAGAAGAAGATAAATGGGACGGACCGGTTGGGTTTATTCATCAGGTGGCTTACGACCAATATTTAAGTAAGCTGGAAGAGCCTGAAGAAATTGAATACTATCTTTGTGGTCCACCTGTAATGAACGATGCGGTCATGGATATGCTTTATAACTTAGGGGTACCTGATGAAATGGTTGCATTTGATGACTTTGGAGGCTAAAATAGTTTATCCGTGCATAAATTTTTTATTGTCGGGCTGTTTTCAATAGTTAAATTTCATTAAAAAGTAATTATAATGAAAAGGTTCACAAAATTTGCTTCCTTGATTATTTTCGTTTTGGGGACTTTTGCCTGTAAAAAAAATCCCCCCAAAGAACAGCCTGTTTATATATCCATTGATGGGTTTACGCAAGGAACTACCTATTCCGTTATTTATGAAACTGAAGACACTGTAAATTATAAAGAGCAAATTCAAGAGCTATTGGCTGATATTGATTCTTCAATGTCAACCTATAATGAGGCTTCAGTTATTACAGCCATTAATACCAACCAAAAAACAAAAGTAGATTCTCATTTTAAAAAGGTTTATGAATCTGCCAGTAGAGTTTCTCAGGAAACGAAAGGAGCATTTGATATAACTGTTGGTCCGTTAGTTGAAGCTTATGGTTTTGGAAAAGCTGAGAGGATGGAAATGAATAAAAAGAAAGTTGATAGTTTACTGGAATTTGTGGGTTATAAAAAGTTGAGCCTGAATAATAATAAAATAGTTAAGTCTGATCCCCGGATTCGGATAGATATGAATGCCATTGCACAGGGATATACGGTTGAAGTTATTGCGGATTATCTTACAAAACAAGAGGTGAAAAATTATCTTGTGGAAGTCGGTGGAGAAGTAAAAACCAGAGGAGTAAACAATGAGGGGAAATTCTGGAGAATAGGAATAGACAAACCTGTTGAAGGGAATTATTCCCCAGGAAAGAACCTTAAAGCTATTGTAAAGTTAAAAAATAAATCACTGGCTACGTCCGGGAATTACAGAAAGTTTTATGAGAAGGACGGTGTAAAGTATTCTCATACTATACATCCCTCCACAGGATATCCGGTTCAATCAAAATTATTAAGTGCTACTGTATTTGCAAATGATTGTGCGCGCGCAGATGCATTGGCAACAGCTTTTATGGTTATGGGGCTTGAAAATAGCCGGGATTTTCTTTCTGAACATAAAAATATAGACGCACTCTTTATTTATTCTGATGATAAAGGCAGATATCAAGTTGATTACACACAGGATATAGAAGAATCAATTGTTAGGGAGTACTGACTCTATTTATTATAATCATCTGTTTCATAAGCACAATCATCGTCACCTTCACAAGCACAAGTTATTCCTTGCTCTCTGAGTTCCGGTGTTATATTAGCACAGGATCCTCCCCTGAACTCTGCCTTCTTTGAAATAAGCAGACGAATAGATAAAGCTAATACAGCAAGTAAAATTAGTATCGTTGTTAATAATATTATTTCAAGAGCCATAATTCTTCTTTTTTTATTTTTTAAACAACAAAATAAAGATTGTGTTCACTAAAATTGGGTACAAGGCATTTTTAAGTTAAGTTCTACTTGTCTTATTAATAGATTTGTATAGAGAAACACTTATTTTTTATCGAATATTCTCTAAATTACGAATCTTTTACTTTTGGAATTATCACACAAACCTTTTATTTTTATCTACAATTGCTTAAATGATAATATTTCATGTTAAAAGGGCTCAGAGACTCTGTTATTTCGAAAAATACTTTACAACTTCTTTTTCTTGCCGCCGTAGTTGGTATTATTTCTGCTTTTATTGCTATAGGTTTTCGATATTTACTTTTCTTTTTTCAAAATTTGTTTTTTTACCAGGAAATTTCAGGGGAAGAAGTATCTCCTGTTGATAATACATTAGGTTTATGGGTAATTATAGTACCTGTTATAGGTGGATTGTTGGTTGGATTAATTACCAAATATGCAGCCAGTGAAGCAAAAGGGCATGGAGTCCCTGAAGTGATGGAAGCCATGACACTCCACGGTGGTAAAATGCGCCCCAGGATCGTATTGTTTAAAGCACTGGCATCCGCTCTTTCAATTGGTTCAGGAGGCTCTGTGGGCCGTGAAGGGCCTATCATACAGGTAGGTTCAGGAATTGGCTCTACCTTTGGTCAGATACTGAATCTGGACCGGGATCAGGTTCGGGTTCTGGTTGGTTGTGGAGCTGCAGGAGGGATCGCAGCCACTTTTAACACCCCGGTAGCCGGGATTATTTTTGCTTTGGAGATCATATTAATTGAGTTAAAATCCAGATCATTCATTTCATTAGTAATTGCTGCTTTTTTTGCCACAACAGTTTCAAGAATTTTCCTGGGATCAACTCCTGCTTTTGAAATACCTGCCTATTCATTTGAAAGTTTGTATGAAATTGTCTTTTACCTCGGACTGGGTGTTATTTCAGGATTTACTTCTATTGCTCTTATTCGATTGGTTTATTATACAGAACATCTTTTCAGCAAGATAAAAATCCCACATATAACAAAGCCCGCCATGGGTGGACTGATTGTTGGTATTATAGGGTTTTTTCTGCCCCAGGTTTTCGGGTATGGTTACGATACTATCGCAAAGTTATTGAACCAGGAGTTCATTTTAACAACCATCTTGCTCTTGCTGGTATTTAAAATTGTTGCTTTCGTTGTGACCATTGGATCAGGAGCTTCCGGAGGAATATTTTCACCTTCGCTTTTTGTTGGAGCAGCACTTGGTGCAGCTTATGGATGGATTTTAAATGTACCCTTCCCGTATATTACAGCGCCTATAGGTGCTTATGCACTTGTTGGAATGGCCGCTGTTTTTGCGGCAGCATCAAGAGCAACATTTACTGCAATTATCATCATTTTTGAACTAACGCTGGATTACAACATCATTTTACCTCTAATGTTTAGTTGTGTAATAGCAGATCTTATTTCCTGGAGCTTTTCAAAAGATACGATTTATACTAAAAAATTGTCTCTGAGAGGAATAAAAGTTACACATGACATGGAAGCGAATGTTTTAGATAAATTTAAGGTGGGAGAAGTCATGAGCCTTACTTATGGTATCTCTTTGGACGAAAAAGTGTCTGATATCAGAAAAAGTTTTATCGAGGGTAATTATAATACTACCTGTGCTATTGATAATTATCATATTCTTCAGGGAATAATTACTTTAAAGGATCTGGATAAAATACCTTCAGAAGAAAGTAATGAACCCATCCGGAATTATCTGAAGGAACCTTATGATGTATTGTATCCTAATGAAACTTTAAGTGAAGCACTTTTTAAAATGACAAAGCATAATGTGGATACGTTGCCTGTTATTCAATCCAATGAAGATTATGAGGTGTTGGGGCAATTGACCCGAAATGATATTTTAAATAAAATGCATTAATTTTAATCAAAGTTTGTTATGAGTGCAGATGTTGTTTATAAAATAGAGATAGGTTATCAGGATTTTACTACCCGAATTTTAAGAGTGGTTAAGCAAAACTTTTTGCTTTATATTCCTGATGCCCTATTGATTGTATTGCTTATTATTCCCCCATATAATTTAGAAAAGACCTTGAGCATAATTGGCGGGTTACTGATTTTGGGGATAAGGGATATTATTATTATGAAACGAAATATTAAATACCTTAATAATTTTGAAGTGCATAATGGATTGGTTTATTTCTCAATTCTGAAATATAGTGATGTATATATTAATGATCATGACCATATTACGAATATTGATATGGAGTGGATAGAATCTAAGAATAATTGCCGTTTGGTTATAAAAAGAAAAAATTCGATCATTCATACGCAATATGCTATTGGTTACTGGACAAAAAACAGGTTAAAAGAATTATATAAGGAATTTAAAGAGATAAAGAATGATAATAATATAGAAGATATATTTCGGGGGCCCATACTTAACTAATCATTATTTGAATTCCTGACAACAGATTTTATTTTCAAAAAAAAATACTATCTTAACATCCCATTTTTAGGAACAAATAAAAAAATATACTTATGAGTAACATTCTTCAATCTATTGACAATGCCATTGTAACTTATAATGACTATGTTGGTGGCTATGCACTCTTAATTCTTTTAATTCCGGTTGGGTTATACTTCATTTTTAAGCTACGATTTCTTAACATTACCAAACTCGGACATTCCATTAAAGTAATTGCAGGAAAGTATGATAAACCCGAAGATAAAGGGGATATTAATCATTTTCGGGCCCTTACTACTGCCCTTTCTGCTACAGTAGGTACTGGTAATATTGTTGGGGTTGCCTTAGCCATATACTGGGGTGGACCGGGAGCCATTTTCTGGATGTGGATCACAGGTTTTCTTGGAATGATTCTTAAATATGTTGAATGTACCCTGTCAAATAAATACAGAAAATTTAATTCTGATGGCACTGTTTCCGGTGGGCCTATGTATTATATGGAATATGGACTGAAAGATAAACTGGGAAAATTTGCCAAAATACTTGCTGTGATATTTGCGGCCGCAACTGTAATCTGTTCTCTGGGTACTGGCAATATGGCACAGTCAAATTCAATTTCTGATGCACTGGGTAATTATAGCATTCCTGGCTGGGTAACAGGTGCCATATTAACTACACTGGTTCTTCTTGTTACTGTAGGAGGTATTAAGAGAATTGCGAATGTTACATCCCGGTTGGTACCTATAATGGCTGTATTATATTTTATTAGTTCACTCGCTGTTATTATTTTTAATTATCAGGATGTACCTCATGCTTTTTCCCTTATTTTTCATGATGCCTTTACGGGGACTGCAGCTACAGGAGGGTTTGCCGGTTCTGTTTTTATTATGACATTGATCTGGGGTGTTAGACGAGGATTGTTTTCGAATGAGGCTGGACAAGGTTCTGCGGCTATTGCACATGCGGCAGCCAAAACAAAATACCCTGCAAGAGAAGGTCTTGTAGCCTCTGTAGGTCCGTTTATTGATACACTCATTATCTGTACCTTAACAGCATTACTTATCATTGTAACCGGCGCATGGGAATCAGGAGCAAAGGGAGTAGACATGACAATAATTGGACTCTCAAAAGGTTTAACAAAACTTGGTATTGCTCATACAGGACGTCATATCGTTATTATTGGACTGTTGCTATTTGCTTTTTCAACCATGATTAGCTGGTCATATTATGGCTCAAGAGCTGCCATTTATCTATTAGGTGAAAAGTACATCAAACCTTATTTATATCTTTTTGGACTTTTCGTGTTCTTAGGCTCTATTTGGGGTATAGATTTAGTATGGCATTTTGTTGATATGGTAATTACATTTATGACCATACCTAATTTGATTGCATTGCTACTGCTTGGTCCTGTCGTAGTTCAGGAGACTAAAAAGTATTTTAAAGAAATGGAAAAAGTTAACTATAAAGCAGGTTAAATTAATTGTGTTAATCCTGATCAATTTTTTAAGAGGGAGTGAGAATGTTCATTCCCTCTTTTTTGTATGTATTGATTTTTTTTTCTATATGAATAAAGAAAATGCTAATTTTGTTAATTTCAAGATGGATATAGATGCGCAAATTAAAAAACAGTGAACTGCAAAGAAGGAGCACAGAGGAATTTAAGGCTACCAGCAAATATCCGATTGTTGCAGTCCTGGATAATGTAAGAAGCCTCAATAATGTAGGCTCGGTTTTTCGAACAAGCGATGCCTTTTTAATTGAAGCTATTTATTTATGTGGTATTACAGCGAAACCACCTCACAGGGATATTCATAAAACTGCACTTGGTTCTACTGATTCTGTTGATTGGAAATATTTTGAAACAACACAAGGGGCGATTGACATACTGAAGAAAAGTGGCTATAATATCTATTCAATTGAACAAGCTGAAAATAGCATTCAACTCACTGAATTTGTTCCTTCACGAAATAAAAAGTACGCTTTGGTCTTTGGTCATGAGGTAAAAGGAGTGCACCAGGAAATTGTAGATCTATCTGATGGTTGCATTGAAATTCCTCAGCATGGAACCAAGCATTCGTTTAATATTTCCGTGAGTGTAGGAATTACTTTATATCATTTTTATCAGCATCTCAGGTAAACTTTATATCAAAAAAAACAAGGCTGCAAAGCAACCTTGTTTTTTTAAAATGTTATACAATTGATTATTCGCCTCCAACAATGGATTTGAAAGTATCATTTTGCAGATAATCGATAAATTCCATATCAGTTAGAGCTAATTCTTTTAAGGATGCATCCTTACCAATAGCTGTTCTAAGGTTATCGAATACTTCTGTTTGATTGTTATTTCTGGCTGCAATAACGGCTTTTAAGTAATAGTTCATTGCCTTATCATCTTCAAGACCGTCAAGCATTGTATTGGCTTCATTTGCTTTTCCACCTAATAACATTGCTAGTGCAGTATTGAAGGAATTGTAGCTGTTCAAATAATTGATTGCAGCGTCATAATCACCCTCTTTAATGCTGATAATGCCAAGGTTGTATTCTGCTTGTTTCCCTGCATCTGTTGCATCTAAGAAAAGTTCTTTGGCTTCCTCAATATTTCCATTTTCAAGGGCAATAACGCCAAGATTGTTAGTGATCTTTGCATCCCCTTCTTTCAATTCATTCGCTTTTTCGAGCGCTTCTTTCGCTTCATCGAATTTTTCCTGTTTAATTTTAACATAACCAATGTTATTGTATGCTCTGGCACATTCAGGATTTTTTTCTGCAGCGAGTTCAAAGACTTTAAGCTGTTTTTCCAGATCAGAGAATAACTGATAACCTGCATAGATTAATTCTTCAGTGTTAAGAGTATCCGGATTATTTTCAACAAAATCTTTGATTTCTTGGTCTGAGAAACCTATTTGCTCAATCCTGATATTTAAGTCTGATCTTCTTAATTTAGGAAGAATATCATCAGCTAATACTTCCCATGTTTTGGCCATGTTTTCAAGCTCCTTTTCTCTTACATCAGGATCTGAATACATTGAAAGAACTCTTAGGATAAGGTCTTTATCTTCAATATCCGAATTCTGAACTAGCTTTTTAAAGCCTTCCCAATCTTCAGTTGTTGTTTTGGCCTCGAAAATCTTTTCAGCATCTTCTTCACTTAATTTTTTCTTGCTTAATACCTTGTTAAGATAAGAATCAGCTGAACCTTTACGACCTTTAGAAAGTCTTTCGTTTAGGTCAATTGGGCCATCAGGTGAAGCATAAGCCTCAATTAAGACTTCTTTATAACTTTTGTCTTCTGCTTTTTCAACCTCTTCAATGAATTCTTCCAGTTTCTTAATGTCTTCCTGGGTCAATTCTGATCTTCTCAGGTTGTCTCTTTGGATAAGATAATGAATATCAGCTTTCTTTTCTTTGGTGGTTACCCGGATGAACTTATCCGCTGCCATAACTGGCTTGGGGTTCATCATCACCAAATTCGGAGTCGCGATAACACCTTTAGCAACAGGAATTGCAGGCATTTCCATTTGGTCGTCTCCACGGGTAGCTATACCTCTCATTTTGAGTTCAGACATTCGCATGTCTTTTGCATAATCAAACTCCTCGCTGAAGTTTATTTCACCTCCGGTTTCGAATGCAATGACCATGTTATTTGCTTCAACTTTTTCACCCTGAACGGTTTTGGATTCAAATGTTTTTTCTCCACCTTCATAAGTTAACACAGGTGTAAATTCAATAATGGATTTTTTATCAAACCATTCCGGCGGTATTTCGCCTGTGATTTCATAACTAACTTTTCCACCATGCATTTCTAATGTCTCTGGTGTAGACTTAAATTGAAGAGAGCCGTATTCCTCTTTCATTTTGTCAAGGCCACCGCAACTACTTAGTACGAAGGCTGTGATTAGAAAAATTGATAATAGATTTAATTTTTTCATAGTTGCCTCTAATTATTTGTTTTGAATTAAGTTTTTCTTAATAGAGTTTGCTTAAAGTACAAACTTAATAATGTTTTACTTAAAATAAAAATAAATAGGTGAAAATTATTGTTAATGCTT
>CAZWHH010000005.1:15923-21453 GCA_964633615.1 uncultured Bacteroidales bacterium
TTCATATTATAGAATGTAAATGCCCACATATCAGCTTCTTCTTCAATTTTTACACTTGTTGCTTTTCCTGCACCATGTCCTGCCTTAGTTTGTATTCTTATCATGGTGGGGTTTTCTCCTTTGTATTTATCTTGCAAGGTTGCTATATATTTAAAAGAATGAGCAGGTACAACCCTGTCATCATGATCTGCTGTTAAAGCAAGAATTGCAGGATATTCCGCGTTATTACTTATATTATGCAGCGGGGAATAATTGTAAAGATTTTCAAAGTCAACTGAATCTTTACTTGAACCATACTCATCGGCCCAGGCCCAACCAATAGTAAATTTATGATAGCGCAGCATATCCATTACTCCTACTGCAGGGATAGCCACTTCGAAAAGTTCAGGTCGTTGATTGGTTACCGCACCCACAAGCAAGCCTCCGTTTGATCCTCCATGGATAGCTATTTTATCTTTATTGGTATAATTGCTGTCAATTAAAAATTCAGCAGCACTTATGAAATCATTGAAAACGTTTTGTTTATTCAATTTCATACCTTGTTTGTGCCATTTTTCTCCATATTCTCCGCCACCTCTTAAATTAGCCATGGCGAATATGCCTCCGTTCTCTAACCAGATCATCCGGCTTGAACTAAAAGAAGGAGTGAGACTTATGTTGAATCCCCCATATCCATAAAGAAAAACGGGATTGTTTCCATTTTGCTTGAGTCCTTTTTTATGAACCAGGAACATTGGAATTGGAGTTTCATCTTTGCTTTTGTAAAATACTTGTTTGGTTACATATTTTTCTGTATCAATGTTTATATTTGGTTTGAAGTATAACTCAGATTTTTTGGTTTCCAGGTTATATTCCCAAATTTGAGAAGGTTTTGTAAATGATGTAAATGAATAGAAGAAGCTCTTACTATTCTGATCTCCATTGATAGAACCAGCAGTCCCCAGACCTGGCAGCTCAATATCATAAAGAAAGTCACCCTCCATATTGTATAATTTCAACTGGCTATGTGCATCTTTTAAGTAGGAGGTTACAATTTTATTATTGACTAACTTGCAGGATTGAAGCAGGTTCTTTTTTTCAGGGATCATTTCAATCCAATTGCCTACATTTCTTTTGTGAACGTCAATTTTAACGACTTTGTATTTAGGAGCAGTATAGTTTGTATGAACAATTAACTTGTCTCCTCTGTGTCCTATGATGTTATATTCGTATTTGAAACCCGTGGTTAATTTAACGAACTGAGCATTTTTCTGAAGATTTTTGATATACACATTATTTCCATGAGTTGATTTGGTTTCATAGATATAGAGGTATTTTTCATCTTTGGAAACGTCCGGAGAATAGTTCCTGTGGGGAAATTTGGGTTTTTGAAAGATAAGCTCATCTTCATTTTGCGATGTGCCCAAAGTGTGATAATAAACTTTATGGTTTTTATTGGCCTGAGAAAGTTTTCCTCCTTCTTTGGGTTTATCATAACGGCTATAAAAGAAACCATCCTGGTACCAGGCTATCCCTGAAAATTTTACCCATTTGAGATGATCATCCAGCTTTTTGTCTTTGTCCAGGTCTTTAATGTAGATTTCTTTCCAATCGGAACCTCCTTTAGAAATAGAATAGGCCAGGTATTTTCCGTTATTTGAAACCTCGTAACCTGACAAAGAAACAGAACCATCTTCTGAAAATGTATTGGGATCCAGAACTGCTTTTGCTTCTTTATCCGGATCTTCTGTTATATATAAAACACTTTGATCCTGCAAGCCATCATT
Organism: uncultured Bacteroidales bacterium; assembly: GCA_964633615.1. Classification (GTDB taxonomy): domain Bacteria; phylum Bacteroidota; class Bacteroidia; order Bacteroidales; family UBA12077; genus JAGXLC01. The sequence continues at coordinate 17,690 of CAZWHH010000005.1, forward strand.
TTTAAAGAAAAAGTATTTCCCGGCTTTTTCAACGGGGGCTGATTTCTTCTCATAATTCCATATTTCTGTGAGTCTTTCTTTTATTTTATCTCTGAAGGGTATTTGCTTCAGGTAATTAAAAGTAACTTCGTTTTGAGCTTTTACCCATTCTTCAACTTCTTGAGCAGTATCGTTTTCCAGCCATCGGTAGGGATCTTTTACTTCTACCCCGAAGTAATCATCCACAGTATCTACTTTTTTTGTTTGGGGGTAATCGAATTGACTTCTTTTGCAGGCAAAGAGGGTCAGTGCTGCAGCCACTAATGAGAATGCTATTATTTTTTTCATAATCTGTGTTTTATATAAATTTATTTTTTAAATAATGATGAGTAAATATACTAAAGAAAATAAAAAATATCAAAGAAGGGAATTGACTTATAAAGAAAAAAGTGTTTTAAGGATTGTTTATACAGAACGCCTTAAAACACTTTTTATTAAGAGTTTGATGCTTTGGATTTATTTCTGTTCTTTATTGCTGTTGTTTTCCGGTTTGGGAAGCAGTGCTTTTCTGGAGAGCTTTAACTTTCCACTTTGTTTATCAAAACCAATTAGTTTTACTTCCACTTCTTGTCCTTCTTTTAACACATCGTCCACTTTATTTATGCGTTTCCAGTCAATTTCGGATATATGCAGTAATCCCTCTTTACCAGGGAGAATTTCTACAAAAGCACCGAAATTCACAATAGATTTCACTTTGCCTTTATAAACATTTCCTACTTCAGGGACTTCTATGATGGCATTGATCCTATCCATTGCCTTGTCAATCTGCTCTTTAGATTCAGCAAATACATCCACCAAACCGAATTCGTCTCCTGTTTCAATATTAATGGTAGTTTCAGTTTCAGCTTGTATCTCTTGTACAATTTTACCGCCAGGTCCGATCAAAGCGCCGATCATGTCTTTAGGTATTTGAATTTGTTCAATTCGGGGAGTATGAGGTTTAAACTCAGCTCTCGGTTCACTGAGGGTTTCAGTCATTTTATTTAGAATGTGTAATCTCCCTTCTTTTGATTGTTCTAAAGCCTTCCCCATGATCTCATATGAAAGTCCGGCTATTTTAATGTCCATTTGGCAAGCTGTAATACCATCTTTTGTACCGGTTACTTTAAAGTCCATGTCACCGAGGTGGTCTTCGTCTCCAAGAATATCGCTAAGAACAGCATATTTTTCAGATTCGTCTGTAATCAGCCCCATGGCGATACCTGATACTGGTTTTTTAATTTGAACACCTGAGTCCATTAGTGCAAGGGTTCCTGCACAAACGGTGGCCATTGATGAAGAACCATTTGATTCCAGAATGTCTGAAACAACGCGTACTGCATACGGATTCTCGGGTTCTCCGGGTATCATTCGCTTTAAAGCTCTGTGTGCTAAGTTACCATGACCTACTTCCCTTCTGCTTACCCCTCTTACAGGTCTTGCATCTCCGGTAGAGAATGGAGGGAAGTTATAATGTAAAACAAATTTTTCTGTGCCCTGAACAAGCACTTCATCAATTACCTGTTCATCAAGTTTGGTACCAAGAGTAACTGTAGTCAGAGATTGTGTTTCTCCTCTTGTGAAAATGGCTGATCCATGTGCAGCAGGCAGATAATCAACCTCACACCAAATAGGACGGATCTCGTCGTATTTCCTTCCGTCTACTCTTATTTTGTCGTTGAGTACAAGATCCCGAACTGCTTTTTTTTCTACGTCATGGAAATAACGATCTATAAGCCCTTTGTTAATTTCTTCTTCCCCTTTTTCTTCAATTTGTTTTTCAACGATCTCTTCTTTTATCTGATCGAAAGCTTCTCCGCGCTCTTGTTTGCCTTTATTAGACTTTGCCGCCTCATAAATTTTTGAATAATAGGAGTCTTTAATTTGTTTCTCCAGCTCTTCATCTTTTTCTTCGTGGCTGTATTCACGAGTTTCAACTTTTAATTCTTCAGCCATCTCATTTTGAGCTATACAATGCATTTTTATGGCTTCGTGGGCAAATTTTATGGCTTCCAGCATCTCTTCTTCAGATACTTCGTCCATTTCTCCCTCAACCATTATTACATGTTCTAAGCTTGCTCCAACAATAATATCCATATCTGCTTCTTCCAGTTCGGAAAAAGTGGGGTTTATTTTAAAATGCCCGTCAACTCTGGCGACACGTACTTCAGATATTGGACCTTTAAAAGGAATATCTGATACGGTTAAGGCGGCTGAAGCAGCCAATCCGGCGAGCGCATCAGGAGTTACTTCTTTATCTGCAGAAATCAGGTTTATAGTAACAAATGTATCTGCATGATAATCTTCAGGGAAGAGAGGTCTTAATACCCTGTCTACTAATCGGGCTGTAAGAATTTCGTAATTGGAAGGCCTTGTTTCTCTTTTTAGGAATCCGCCCGGAAATCTTCCGAAGGAGGCAAATTTTTCTCTGTATTCTACAGTGAGTGGCATAAAGTCAACATCTTCCTTTGCTTCTTTAGCAGAAACAACGGATGCCAGGAGCATTGTTTTACCCATTTTTACGACAACAGAGCCATCTGCCTGCTTGGCTAATTTTCCGGTTTCGAGGGTTATTTTTCTTCCTTCTCCTAAATCTATTGATCTTTCTATGTGTTTTTTCATAATTTCTTGTTTCTTGGTGAGATATAAAATGTGGAAATTGAATAAAAAAAGGCAATTCAAGAATTGCCTCTTTTTATTATTTACGTAGTTTGAGTTTTTTGATAAGAGCTCTATATCTCTCAATGTCTTTTTGCTGGAGATAATTTAACAATTTCCTTCGTTTACCTACCAGTTTTAATAAAGCCCTTCTTGTACTGTGGTCTTTTTTGTGACTCTTAAGATGATTCGTTAAATCGGTAATTCTTTGTGTAAATAAAGCCACCTGACTCTCCGGGGTTCCGGTACTTGTTTCGGAACCACCAAATTCCTTAAAAATCTCTTTCTTTTTTTCTGCTGTAATGCTCATGATATTTTTAATTTGTATACAATTTTCTTGAATAAAACAAGATGGCAAAATTATTCAATTTTTTTTTCTTATCAATGAATTGTTGCAAAAAGTTTCAAATAAAAATGATAGAACACTTTTAAGGGGATATTTTTCCGGTTAGAATGTCTGTTAACTTTTTTATTTGTTCATTGCTTCCCAATACAAATAGTTGATCGTAGGAAGAAATTTTTACGTCAGGCGAGGGATTTACGATGTATTTTTTATCCTTTGTTTTTATCCCCACAATATTGGCGCCCGTATTTTGTCTGATGGACCATTCCCCAATGCTTTTTTCTACAAAGCAGCTTTTTAACTGATCACATGAAATTTCTTCAATGTAAATATCATCGGTGCTTTGAAGCATGATATGATCCAGAAAATCTATAATATCCGGTTGGGTGACTAATTTAGCCATTCGTTGTCCCCCAATCCTGTCCGGCATGATCACGTTTGTGGCACCAGCCATTTTTAATTTTTTATCAGAGTGTGCTTCAGATGCCCGACTGATTATTTTCAGGGATGGGTTAAATTCTTTTGCTGTTAAAACCACAAAGAGATTATCGGCATCATTAGGAAGAGCGGCAATAAGCGCTCTCGCGTTCTCAATATTGGCGCTTTTTAACACCTCGTCATTGGTGGCATCACCCTGAATATAAAGCATTTGTCTTTTGTTTCTTATTTCTTCAATAATCTCCTCATTTTTATCGATAATGATTGCATTCTGTCCGTGCCTGGAAAGTTCTGTCATGGCCTGTTG
>CAZWHH010000006.1:0-20237 GCA_964633615.1 uncultured Bacteroidales bacterium
TAGGCCCTTTACCACCCGGGAATGATAAAGCTTGTGCAGTACACCACCAGTATTCATCCAGTGTTTCTCCTTTCCATGCAAAAACAGGGATTCCGGTTTCAGCGATGGCAGCGGCAGCCTCATCCTGGGTGGAATAGATATTACAACTCGCCCAACGTACATCTGCACCGAGTTCAACCAAAGTTTCAATCAGAACAGCTGTTTGGGTTGTCATATGCAAAGACCCAGTTATTCTGGCACCTTTTAGAGGCTTATCCTTACCATATTTTCTCCTCAACTCAATCATACCAGGCATTTCATGCTCTGCAAGTTCTATATCTTTTCTTCCAAGCTTTGCCAGGCCGAGGTCTTTTACTTTGTAATCCAGATTTTCATCAATCTTATCCAAATAACTCATTTTGTTTATTTTTAAATGTTTAATAATTTTATTTTAATTAATTGACCCTCAAAATTAAAAATTAATTTGACATCAAGATACTAATTCTTAAAATGAAAAATGCCCCAGGTCAGATTTCCTGCTTTACCTCCTTCTACCCAATGTTGCAGGCCTTTCTTCATATTTTCTATATATTCATCGGAAACATACCCGTCCAGTTTATCTTCGTTGGCTTCTGTTTCCTTTAAAACTCTCCAGTAATGATTAATCAGATGCTTTGTTAGTTCTTCAAAAGCTATCAGTTTTAAGCCTTCTTTCTGTGCTGCTTCTTTGTAAAAAGCAGGTGAACCAAGTGAAGAAAGGTTAATTCGGTCATAAACCGGTTGAAGAACTGATTCATCGCAATTATCTGTCTGCATTGGATCAGTGAATATCAAATCTCCTCCTGGTTTTAAAACTCTGGCTGCTTCCTTAATCACTTTACTTCTGTCATCACTGTGCAGAATAGCATCTTCTGACCATACAATATCAAATGTATTATCTTCATACGGGATATCATCAAAACTCCCATCTATTACATCGATAAGATGATCCAGCCCCTGCTCTCTGTTCATCTTTCGTCCTCTTTCATTTTCTGCCTCACTTAAATTGATCACAACCACGTGGCATCCGAATTTTTTTGCAAGATGTCTTGCTGATCCGGCAAAGCCACCTCCCAAATCGATCACTTTTGTCTTTTCGTCTATTTTATCAGCATAACTGGCCATTCGATCAATAGTTCTTCGGCTGGCCGTAAAAATGTCCTCGTCTTCATGCTCATAAATACCCAGATGCAAATCTTCGCCACCCCAGATTCGATAGTAAAAATTATCCGCATCTTCACTGTTATAATAACTTCGTGCTTTTTCAACTTCTTCTGAATATTTTTTATCAGCCATAAATACCTCCTTGTATTTTTTAACGATTTTTTTAAAATTCAAATAAACCCTCTCTATATGAAGTCATATATTTTTCGCAGAAAGGATCTCTTCCTAAGAGTGTTTCAGTTGTAATAATATTAGCCATCATCTTTTTGTCCATTGGATTCATAATTGCAGAATCCAACCCTTTTGTAATAGCCATAACCATAAAAGTCTGATTGGCCAATTTCCGTTTTGGAATTCCGTAGGAAATGTTTGACAATCCACACACTGTATGAATCCCGGGGAATTTTTCATTAATGGCCTCAATGGTATTTAAAAACTCTACACCAAATTTATCTCCGGATCCAATGGGTTGGACTAAAGGGTCCACATAAATATTATCCAACTTCACATTGTTTTGCTGCAAACTATTTACCAGTTTATCAGCAATCTTCATGCGGTCATCTTTAGTGTAAGGCATTCCTTCATCGCTCATGCAAAGAGCAATCACTTTCATATCAGTCCCTTTAAGCACAGGTAACATCTTATCCCATCGGTCTTTCTCCAGTGAAATGGAGTTCAGCATGGGTGTTCCTTTATGTACTTTTACAGCCTCTTCCAACACTTTGGGATCAGGGGTATCAATACAACAGGGTACTTCTACATTCTCCTGAACTGTGTTGATCAGCCATTTCACGTAATCTTCTTCCTGGCCAACAAAGATACCGGCATTTACATCGATAAAATCTGCGCCATGGTCTGCCTGTTCTTTGGCTACTCTGGCAATTTCATCATAGTTTTTCTCTTTGATTTCGTTGCGGATCTTTTTTCTGCTGGCATTAATTAATTCTCCAACTATTTGCATTTTGTTTCCTCCTATTTTAAAAATTCTTTTTGTTTTACTTTTTCATTGGGCTCGATATATATAAAATCCTTATCATAAGGACCGAATAAAATCTTTTTGAAAAATCGATCATCTCCCTCGTACTCGATATATTTCTTACCAAAAATCTCTGCATTCTTTCGGGCTCTCTCCCTGTACTTATCTGCATTAATCAAGGAATTATTAATAAAGCTGATATACTCATAATTTTTTATTTCCGTTTCCATGGCTTCCTTTGCCATTTCTTTACCCACCCTTCGGGTATACTCTTTTTCCATCAGTCCCAGGGGATCTTTCTCATTATCTATCCAACTTTTTGTAAGATGATAAGTTCCGGGATGTTGCCTGAATATCTTGTGGTATCTCTCCCTGCTCCCCAGATAAAATGCTATGCAGTCATGCACTCTTGGGATATACATCCCCTGGTCCGGGGCTACTACCCCAACAATTCCGTTGGAACAAAGCCCGTAGCCCAGAATAATCCGGTCACCCGCACCAGATTCCTGATCAACCGCTTTCTGAATCACGTCAGGCATCTTATGCGGAGCCCTGTGTAAATTCTGAGGCAAAAAATGAATTTGCACTTTCTCTTCAGCTTCTTGTGCTAATTTTTCAAGTTCAGGTTTAATACTTCCACACGCGATTACAACATTCTTCATTTATCTGTATAAAATTAATTTACCACAACATCCTGCCTTTCAGACAGTCTCGGATTACCTATTGCTCTTGCCTCATAACGGGTCAGGGAACCTTCTTTTTTTCGTTTTACTTCGACATAAGGATCGTTGGCTCCACTCTTCAGAGCTGCCTCTTTGGCTAATACCTTGGATTTTTCTTCTGCAAAATCACAGGCATCTTCAAACTCTTCAAAAGTTTTTGAGCCATCAGCATATTTTACGATATAAGCATACTGTTCATCACTTTCACGGATAAAAACAATGGCTTCCCTGATTTCTGTTATAGAACCTGACACTGCTCCAACGGCATTAGCTACTGCGGAATGTTCTGGCAATATAAACTTTGTTTTTATCAGTTTTGCAGCCTGCTTTAAAAAATGTCTGGCAGGTGCTCCTGTTCCTATAAGTGGATATCTGCTGTCTGCATTGATGGTTAAAAAATCATTCTGGCTGTACAAGATTTGTTTTAACATCCATTTACCCCATTCTCCATCAATATGATCAGGCATTTGTGATTGTTTAATATCCTGACAGGCCAGGAATAGAATAATTTCTTCTACAATAAGATCCACCACTTTATTTGTCACTTCTTCAATAAAATCTTTTTTGTTTCTCCCGTAAATATGACAATAATAATCTGTGGCGATATCAGCGATATCTTTATTCCAAAAATCTATGGCCCCATCCACATGTAAAAGGTCAGTAGGATTCAGTGAGGAACACTCAATATATCCTTGTTCAATAAGATCATTCAACCTCAGATGTTTGGGATGATAGACATCTCCCTTATCCAGCAGACCTGATAACTGACAGGGTTTTCGTATGATTTCCAGCGCTTTTTTCTGTTTGTCATCCAGTCGTTTTAAAACACTTTCATCCAGGGGGTGATGCAGATACCAAAACTCAACATCATAAGGATTCTTTCGGGTACTCCCCGCCCTTTTAACTTCATTAAGAACATCCACAATGCTTTCATGGTGCATTGCTATTTGGGACAAAGATCTTACACGATCGGGGCCAATAACGATTTCATTCTTATCATTAAAAGATATCCTGCTGTCACATCCCACACTGATAGTTCTAATTCGGGCAGCTTCAACAGCAGTATCCGTATTACCTACCCTGGCCCCTTCTTCTGAAACGACCACTCTGGAATCCTGAATCAATGCCATATCAGTAGTGGTGCTTCCAATGTCGATTACAAGAGAACTGTTGGTGCGAGATAAAAAGCGTCCTCCGATTGCACTGGCTGCAGGTCCTGAAAGAACAGTTTCCACAGGTTTCTGTACTGCTTCTGTATAAGGCATTAATGTTCCGTCTCCCCTGACTATCATAAGGGGTGCATTGATCCCCAAATCTTTAAGTGAGAGTTGTACCGATTGAATAAAATCCTGCATCACTGCTACCAGGGATGCATTAATAGAAGCTGTTGCAGCCCGTCGTATAGAATCTAATTTGGTAGATAACTGATGAGCCATAACAACAGGCAGGGAAGATTCCTGCTGGATAATTTGAAAAGCTTTCTCCTCGTGTTCATGATTTAAAGGACTGAAGTAACTTGAAACAGCAACTGCATCCACTTCATTCTTCTTTTTTTTGATCCAGGATTTGATCCCTTCTGTATCAAGCTCTGATTTTTGGTTTCCCTGTGCATCATGTCCTCCCTCAAAAAAAGAGATATCCTCTGTAGATAGTTTTTCTCTCAGTCCAAAATCTTCAACTAACTCTTTATCATAACCAATAAGAAGCAATCCTACTTTACGAGCTTTGCCTTCAGCCACTGAATTTGTGGCCAGCGTACTCGAAATACCCACCAGTTTGATGTTGTGATCCTTGCTTATTTTTAATTTCTCCAGCACTTTAATCACTCCTTGCTTAAGGTCTCCTCTTGTTGTCAATGACTTGGCAGTAGATACAACTTTTCTGTCGGCGTATTTTAATAATACTCCATCCGTAAAAGTACCTCCTGTATCAATTCCAATGACGTAGCGATTCATCTATTGTTGCTTTAATTTTATATTTTCAGCAGCCAGTGCAAAAATGCACTGCCTGCAGAAAACTTCATAGAATTACTATTTATTTAGACTCTTGTTTTTTTATCCGCTCTTCAGACTCTTTCAGGATATTTTCAATTTCCTGATCTGCTTTTGAAGGAACCTTATCCCTTGGTCCATCATAATTTTTAATTAAATCACGTGTTTTTTCAAGTACCCTGTCCTTAAGAGTCTTCTCACCTTCGGCCTCCCAGTTTTCATAGCTGTTTCTGTCCATCAAAGTAGGCATCCAGTGATCCTTAAAATGTTCCATGGTATGTTCTTCATATAAGTAATGGCCACCAGGCCCCACGTTTTTAATCTGATCAACCGCCAGAGTATCTTCATTGACTATGACACCTCTTTCAACGACTCTTGCCATACTTATAATCTCATCATCCATTACTGTCTGGAATACATCACCGGTAAGACCGGATTCAGTATAGCCATTATCATGAACAAAGTTGGCTCCACTCATCATGGCTGCATTAATAGAAAGACTGGCCTCCATAGCCGACTGCATATCCATTTTCTTGGTATCGGTACAACCAGATGTGGAATACATAGGTAATCCGCAGTAGTGAACCACTTCAGTATGTGCAGCGCTAAGCAAACTCAGTTCAGGAGCTCCATAAGAATATATGGAATAGCGCATATCCAGAATAGACTGTACGCCACCAATAATTACACAGGTCCCCGGGTTTATTAATTGAGCTGCGATAACACCCACCATTGATTCAGAAAGAGCAACTACTAATTGTCCTGCATGTGAAGCAGGGACCGTTCCTCCTCCGATTGCACAAGGACTATATACTTGGGGTATCCGGTGTTCCGCGCAATACATACATTTATCTATTGCATGAAAATCACTTACCAGGGGTGAGATAGGCTCACCGTAAAAAATAAAGTTGGGCCTTTTTTGAAACTCCTCTTCTCCCCCTGCCATGGCAATTCCCATACGATGCTGATCATGAACTCCCTCGCGGGTAAATGACCAACTCATTATAGGAGTTGTGGTATTTCTTACCATATCGGCAAATTCATATACATCTGCCAGTCCGTTTGTTACATCACTGATAGAACCTAAAGACTGTACATAACCCATGTTTGGTAATGCATCACAGACTCTTGCTACCAGAGAGGCATCTTTTCTAAGGTAGGGTCTTCTTTCCAGTGTCTCTGTATCAATAAAGTTTGGGGGTGTCGGTCCCGGGCCAAAATAGCTTCTTTTCTTTTCAATGGTAATTTTCTTTGATGCATCACCATCCCATGCATAAACTTCAGTTACCGGTGGAACAGTTGACAGTGCCTGAAGAATAACTTCCGGGGGGAAATATACTCTGATGCCATCCACTTTACATCCAGCTTTCTTAAACAATTCACGGGCGCCTTCATGATGTACATTGGCACCGGTATATTGTAAAGTCCGCATCATTCCGTTGTATATTCTCTCCTTCTGATCTTCGGAAAGGATTTCGAAATGAGGACTCTCTTGTATTGTATAATTTGTTCTGTTAATCATATAGTCAAAGTTTTTTATGATTCGATTATAATGAATCAATTATGAATGCCTTTTATCGGCGTCTTCGATGATTTTATGTAATTCCTGCTTCAACTTATCCTCAATTGGCTCAGGCTGATGATTTTCTAATAATTCATCCGTGCGTTCTTTCACTCTGTCAGACATGGTTTTTGATCCATTTTTCTTCCAGGTTTCATAATCACTTCTGTCTTGAAGCTTAGGCAAATACCATTCTTTCCAGTGTTCAAAAGTATGGTCAGTGGTCACATATTCACCGCTGGGACCCTGTTTTTCAATAAGGTCTAAGGCAAGATGTTCTTTGTCAGTATTAATCCCTTTACCAAACTGACGAACCATTCCCATCATTTCTTCGTTAAGCACTAAACTCTCCAGGGAAGCATTCGTTCCATGGTCAATGTATCCGACATCATGAATAAGATTAGCTCCTGAGAGATATGAGTAGAATAAGTTCATCATCTGCTCTGCGGCTGCCTGTTCGTCCAGTATCTTGGAGTCTGTACATCCACCGGTGGAGAACATAATTAAGTTCAGCCATTTACTAATATCCGTATTAGCTGCGGAAGCAAGCGAAAGTTCCGGTGCACCGTATGAATAGGTAGCCTTCTTCATATCCAGAAGGGTTGTTACTCCACCCATTATCAATGGCATACCAGGATTTTTCAGATGGCATAAAACCGTAGCCAGCAATGTTTCCGCCAGCGATTGTACCAGCATACCTGCAATAGTAGCCGGTGCAGTAGCACATGAGCTTGGGCATGGTGTGTACATGGCAGGAATTTTCTTTTCTGCAGCAAAGAGCAGCTTTTCAACTGCTGTACGGTCATTTTTCAGTGGTGAAATAGGCTCAATATAGGCAACAAATAAAGGATTAAGCCTAAATTCCTCTTCACCTCCCTGTATTAAACATCCCATTTTCCATAGATCTTCAAGTCCTTCTCCGTCCACACTTGTCAGTACCATAGGCTTGGTACACTGATCCAGCATAGCCATAAACTGGTGACGGTCGTATGTCTGTGGATTTGGCGCATCGCCTACAATTCCGTGCGACATGAAAAAATCATAGTTGGGAAGAGCATCCACCAATTTGGCCGCATTATTAACATCTTTATAAGTGGTTCTTCTTCTTGCTCCGGTTTCTCTGTCATAAGTAAAGGGCAGATCGGAACCGGTTCCAAAACCTACTGTGTCTTTTTGTAATTGAAGAGAACGTTTACCATTTCTTCCTTTCAGGGTAATTTTTCTGGGATAGAAATTTAAAGCTTCCCGAACCATTGTATTTGGAATTCGTACATTGTTCCCACGAACAACAGCATTACTATTCTTGAATAGCTCTATCGCTTCATCGTGATAAATATTTCCACCAGTTTCTTCTAAAACTTCCAGGGCAGCAAAGAATATCTGTTCAATCTGATCTTCTGAAAGCACCCGAAACTTGGTAGACTTATTTATTTTTTGATTCATTTTCATAAGAAAATCCTTTCTAATCTTTTCTTCAGTTAATAATTTCTATAATTTGCAAGATATGCTTTTCAAATACCTAATGACTAATGCGTCAAAGAGAAATATAAAGTAGAAAATACATTCATTTTGAAAGCTATGCCATGCGCTGGAATTTTTCCAAAACAAACATAAATAAGAAATCAATCATCATTTGGGGTGATCAATAATCCCCCGAATAAATGATTTCAATATCATCATGCAATTAATTCTTTTTCTTCTCAAAATATTCATTCGCAATATCAACAGCGCTTCCTGCATTAGGTGCATAAAGATCAGCGCCAATCTCGCTGGCAAACTCTTCTGTAACCGGCGCTCCGCCAATAATAACAGCAACCTGATCGCGTATACCCGCTTCCTTAAGCGAATTGATAACCTCGCCCATTCGCGGCATTGTTGTAGTTAATAAAGCAGACATCCCCAGAAGATTCGGCTTGTGTTCTTTAACAGCTTTAACAAATTCCTCATTGGGCTGGTCAATTCCAATATTAATTACTTTATACCCGGCGCCTTCAAACATCATACCAGCCAGGTCTTTTCCAATATCATGAAGATCACCTGCTACGGTTCCAATTACCATCGTTCCGGCATTTCCCATATCTTTTTCAGACAGATGAGGTCGTAAAACATCCATGGCACCACTCATGGCCTTAGCACATCGTAGTACTTCAGGCATGAACATATCACCATCTTTCCATTTCTGACCCACTGCATCCATCCCGGGCAATAAACCCTGATTAAGGACATCACCGGCATTAGACCCTGACTCAAGTGCCTCTTCTGATAACTTTTTTAATTCATCAACTTTCCCTGCAATTAAAGTTTCTGAAATTTTACTTAAATCCATACTCATAATTCCTCCTAAATATTTTAAATGTTAGTATAAATATTCTGTACAAAAAATTCGTAATTTTTAATTCTAAATAATATAGATAAGGATGTAGTTAAGTTTTATCTATAGAGCTAACAAACGGATAATACAGATTCATTTGAAAAATGACTGTCCCGGTTTTGTAAGGGGTTAAAAGCGCTTTTCTTATTCTATACAACATATTTTGTGCTTAAATATAAGATGCTGACAAACAACTTTTTAATTATATCCTTCTGTAAATTTCAATGCAAATATTAAGAATAAATCTGTAAGATCAAAATTATTTGGCAATTATTCTGATAAATATATGCTATTTTGGAAGGAAAAGCAAATTTTTATTCTAACAGCCAGAACTTTATAGACACGCCTGATTTTAATCATGGTCCTGACAAAAAAAACAAAAAATTTAAAATTATCTTAAATTATAACTAAATAATAATCAGTAAAATATAATTATATTCTACACAAACCATATTTAATTAGATCAATTCTAAATATCTATATATAAACACAATTTACTTATTAATAACAAATTACATATTTTAATTACTACAGATTCCATCCTTTCTTGAAATTATTGAAAAAAACTTTGATTTAGTAGTTTTTATTCTATAGTTTTGCAACGAGCAAAAATTTGGTGAAAGGCAAATTAGTCAGTTTGCCTTTTTAAAAGGGAATTACGGTGAAAATCCGGAGCAGTACCCGCTACTGTAACCCCATTCATAAAGAATAGAATCTTTGAAAAACTCTTACCCACTGTGGTTCTAATGTTACCATGGGAAGGGCTCAAAGGTTGGGGAAGCCAGGAAACCTGCCAAAGACACTTGATTATTAACATGGCTTTCGGGTTAAAAGCTATGAGAAATACTTATAATATTTCTTTCCCGAATTAAGCTATGACGATTAACACAGATGATTTAAAAGCATCATGATGTAATAATCAAATATTGTTTTTACTGAAATAATAGAAATTAGCTTATATGTATTGGAGACTATTGATTTTATCATTCTTTTTCATTTTTGTTATTCACCTGGGAAGAGCACAAGATACCTTAAAAGAATACAAAATAGAAGAAGTATCTGTTGTTAAATCCAGAAACACATACTTTTCCTCCGGGCAAAAAACAACAATACTCGATTCAACTATATTACATCAATATAAAGATGAAAATATCGATGAGCTCTTATCAGTGATTTCCCCTGTTTACATTAGATCATACGGAAGTGAGGGTTCAATAGCTACCACAACACTGCGGGGCACCACAGGGAATCATACATCAGTTACCTGGAATGGATTTCCTCTTAATTCTATAACGCTGGGACAAGCAGATCTATCATTTGCTCCGGCACTGTTTATAGATAAAATAACAATTACCCACGGCGCCTCTGGTTCTCTGTTCGGTGGAGGTACTTTTGGAGGAAATATTGATCTGAAAAACAAGGTGGACTGGAAACAAAAGAATAATTTTCGGCTTTTTGCTGAATACGGGAGCTGGGAATCTAAAAAAATTGGTTTCAACGGGTCAACAGGAAAAAATAAATTAAAATATAATCTCAAAGCCTTTTACCATGATGCAAAAAATGACTTTGAATTTACTGACCATCAGAAATTTGAACAGCCAACTGAAACCAGGAATAACAATGAATTGACAAATTATGGGGTAATGCAGAATTTATACTGGAAATTATCCGGCAGAAATAAGTTTGAAGCTGGAATCTGGTACCAGGTAAAAGAAAAGAATATCCCCGAAATTTTAGGAGTATATGGAACCGGAACAGCAACTCAAAAGGACAGTTCTTTGAAAACTTATGTGCAATATACAAGCATCTTTGATCATTCTTCACTAAAGTTAAGGACTGGTTACTTTAAAGATTACCAGCTCTATACAGAAAAAAACAATGTTTCTGATAATACTTATTCCATATTCTCTCCTGTAAATTCGGAAAGGTGGATATCAAATCTGAGTTACAGAAACTATGTGAGCAAACATATTACTTTTGATATAGGGGGGCAATACTCCTTATTTAGCGCAGACGCTCAATCATACGTAAAACATAATATTAAAGAATACCGGGGAAGTATCATTAGTGCCCTGCAAATAAAGTATGAAAGAATAACGTCTAACTTGTCTTTACGACAACAGTTCAATAATTTTACCAACCCCAAGCCCCAGGTAAGTATCGGCTTAAAATATCATCTTTTACCTGATAAATTAATCTTCCGAAGTAATTTTTCAACAAAATACAGATTACCAACTTTTAACGACAAGTATTGGCATCCCGGCGGAAACAAAGACATCATGCCGGAAAATGGATGGAGCCAGGAAGGTGGCCTGTATTTCAGGATAAAAGACCAGAATCTGGTTAAATCATTCTCTGCCGGATTAACCGCTTATTCATCAAGGATTAAAAATCTTATTCAATGGATTCCTTCCGGCAAAGGATACTGGGAGGCAACAAACCAGGAAGATGTAAAAAGTTACGGACTGGAAAACAGTCTGAACCTGGTGCTGCAAACAGGAGATTTTCTAATTCATTTAATGGAAAATTATTCCCATACAAGATCTTTCAATATTTCGGATAATGAATCTATTGACCAAAAACAATTGATGTATGTCCCATATAATACCATCAACTCATACACCAAAATTCGCTATAAAACATATCAGATAGGAATTAACTGGAGTTACACAAGTAAGCGTTTCAACACGAATGATCATAAAGATTATATGTTGCAACCCTATCATGTTTTCAATATCCATCTCACTAAAACATTCAACTTAAACAACTTTAAACCTGAAATACAATTCAAAATAAAAAACTTGTTTGATAATCAATACCAGGTAATAAAAAATTACCCCATGCCCGGGCGTGCTTATTATATAAATATTTCATTTCAAATTAAAAATTACTAATTAAAAAAGTGTATTATGAAACATAAACCAAACATCAGATTAAAGACAATTCTTCAAATGATTACTGGATTAGCATTTTTAATGTCCGTCTTTACTGCATGTGAAGAAGATGATATCACGAATGATAATGAAAATCCGGCAGGTCTTGATGGAATCTATATCACTAATGAAGGTAGTTTTGGTAGCAACAACTCATCAGTTACCTTTATTGATCCTGAAACAAATGAAGTTACAAACAAGGTATTCCAGAATGCAAATGGACGAGAGTTAGGTGATATTCTACAAGACATTTCTTTTGCCGAAGACCAGGTATTTCTTGTAGTAAACAATTCAAAAAAAGTAGAAATTGCAGATCAGGAAACATTCCAATCCATTGGGGTAATAAACAATGTAGATTATCCAAGACAATTTGAACAGGTTTCATCGACTTATGGTTATCTGACCAATGGTAATTCTGCTTCAGGTGAGCCAGGCGAAATATATATCATAGACCTGATCAAAAATCAAATTGTCGATTCCATATCAGTTGGAAGAGGACCAGAAAGTCTGCTGGTTACTGATGATTTCGTCTTTGTAGCCAACTCCGGTGGATACAGTCAGGACAGCACAGTCTTTGTAATCGATAAAGATACTCATCAAACAGTTGATACAGTTAAAGTTGCACACATTCCTTTTGATCTGGATATTGATTCGAATGGCGACATCTGGGTCTTTTGTAAAGGACTGGGCAACTGGCAAAATGGCGGACCCACCAACTCCAAACTGGTGAAAATCGATTACAACAATTTCTCAACCAGCACATTTGATATTGAAAAAACAGGAAGTTATGGATATTATCTTTTGGCCATGGATAAGCAAAAAGATAATATCTTTTATGCAGGCTCCGATGGGGTATACAAAATGAATATAAATGATACCCAGGCACCTAATTCTCCTGTGATTGATAAAATACCTTATGGAATAGATGTCAATCCATCAAATAATGAACTTTTTATTACAACCAGTAATTATGCTGCTAAAGGGATTCTCTACCGCTACGACGACACTTATGCGTTAATAGATTCAACCGAAGTAGGATATAATCCCAATGCAATCATTTTTAATGAATAAAAAATAAGTTGCGGAAATTCATACTCATAATTTCTCCTGTACTCAATTTTCCTGTTTTTCCGCAACTTTTTTACTCAAATAATGATAAAAACTTGTCCAAGATGTGCTTCTAACTTCGAATGTAAAGAAGACGATATTCTAAAATGCGATTGTGTGGAAATAAAACTTTCCACAAAAACAAGAAGATTATTAGGCTCGACTTATAATGATTGTCTTTGCCCTGCTTGTCTTGTTGAATTTGAAAATGAAACCATGAAGGGAACAGAAAAATAAATACAACAGAATTTATCTTTGCCGGCACAACAATGCTTGCCCCTTCTGTTTATTTATTCAACCTGAATCTTTTTTATTTGATTGCAATAGCCGCGGTAATTATTGTTACATTTGTATACAGTAATTATTGTTATAAGAAAATCGGTGGATATACAGGCGATTGTCTGGGTGCTGTACAACAGGTCACAGAAGTCGGTTTTTATATTGTAGTATTAATTTTGGGGAATTTTGCATGACCATTTTTTTAATAAGACATACGCAAACAGTAATTAATTCAGGGGTCTGTTATGGACAAGCCGATGTTGAAGTAGATTATAAACTATTTCAACCAGCTGCTGAATATATAAAAGCTACCTTACCTTCAAACTCTATAGATCAAGTCATTAGCAGCCCATCTAAAAGATGCAAAGTCCTCGCCAGAGAAATTGCCAATGGAAGCGATTTCAAGGTGGATAAAAAAATACAGGAATTAAATTTTGGTGAATGGGAATTAAAAAAATGGGAAGATATCAATGGTGAAGAATTCAATCAATGGTGCGACGATTATATTACAAATGCACCCCCGAACGGAGAAAACTATCAAAGCATGCTAAAAAGGGTAAAATCCTTCTGGGACAACATACAAACAAGGAAAGAGAAGAGGATTGCTATTGTTACCCATGCAGGAGTTATCCGCACTTTGCTCTCTTTACTTTTAGACATTCCTTTGGATAAAAGTTTTTATATTAAAGTGGATTTTGGAAAAATTCTTCAAATCAATATTATTGATAAGAAATACAGCGAGATCATTTTCATATAAAGATGAAGTTTGGTGACTTGCAGGGATGGGTTAACCAGTATATTGCCAAATTAACAAATAAATCCTATTTGATGGTTTCCGGGTTAGCGGTAACCGTTAAATAAAACATAAACTAAAATTACATAATTTAAAATGAAAATATATACAAAAAAAGGTGATAAAGGCCAAACTACACTATTTAGTGGAGAAAAGGCAGATAAAGATGATCAAAGAATAGAAGCCAACGGAACCCTTGACGAAGTTAATTCAACAATTGGACTCCTGAGAGTTAAATCAGGTCAAGACCATAACTGGCAGGAAGGTCTTCACCAAATACAGGTTGAGGTGATGCAATTAATGTCTTTTATTGCTTCTCCGGGCAAAGAAATCAATATTGATCCAATAAATAAAGGAATAAAGAAAATAGAAGAATGGATTGATGAAATCTGTGCAAAAACAGATAAAATGAATGCGCTTATACTTCCCGGAGGAAATGAAATTTCTGCTTTATGCCACATAATCAGGACACAAGTAAGAAGAGCTGAAAGAAAGGTTTTTAAATTGCATAAAACTCAACCGGTAGAAGAAGCTTGCTTGTCATATTTGAACAGGCTTTCTGACTTGTTTTTCATGCTTGCTCAGCTTGAAATGCAAGAGAGTGACATTCCTGTTGAAAAATTTAAATATCCAGGCCCCGACAAGGAAAAAAATGAATAAAACATGCAAAATTTCAACATATAGACTCCTTACAAGCAATACAAAATAAAATAATTGATAAAATCAACAAAAAAACAAACCCCCTGGTTCTTTCGGTAAACTCGAAGAAATCGCTATCCGGATGGACCTCATACAGCAAACTACTGAACCTGAAATAAAAAAGCCCGCGATTATTTTTTGTTTGCCCACATGTCTAACGAAAAAGGACATCAAAAGATGCTCGAATACCTCGAAGCAAATCCTCTCCTGCAACTGGGAATGAGACTGGGCGAAAGAACAGGTGCTGCGGTGGCATTTCCTCTTGTTCAATCTGCCGTTAACTTTCCAAACCAGATGGCTTCCTTTGAGGATGTGGGGGTGAGTAACAAAGAATAAAGTTACCAACTAATCATGCAGTTACCACATCCCCCACTTCCGGACGAGGCAGTAATCCTGCTTTTTCTGCAATCGAGGGAACGCTCTTCTCAGCACCAATGGCCATCAGGTGTACTCCGTGCACGCCCTCCATCTTTTTCATCTCCTCAATCTGCTCCAAAGCAATTTGAATTCCTTCTGTTTTTTGGTCTTCAGCCTGTTCCATTCTTTTAATAATATCGTCAGTAAATGATATACCTGAAACATTTTCTTTCATGTATTTTGCCATCCTTGCAGATTTAAGCGGGGTGATCCCGGCCAGAATGTACACTTTTTCATGCAATCCTTTTTCTCTTACTTCATCCATCCACTTACGGAAACGCTCCATATCATAAATTACCTGGGTCTGTATAAAATCAGCGCCTGCATTGATTTTTTTCTCTAAACGGATAACCCGGAAATCAAGTGGCTCGGCAAATGGATTGGCTGCAGCGCCAATGAAAATTTTCGGCGGGGCAAGATCCGCCTTTTTAAAATTTTTAATTTCATCTCCGCACTCAAATTTGCCTTCATCTCTCATTTTCTTTAACATAGCAACCAGCTGCACAGAATCGATATCATGCACATTTTTTGCTGTTTGGTGATTTCCGAAAGACTGATGATCGCCCGAAAGACAGAGCATATTCCTGATTCCCATAGCAGAAGCGCCAATTACATCACTCTGGATAGCCAATCTGTTTCTGTCGCGGGTGGTAATCTGCATAACCGGCTCCAGTCCGCAATCCATTGCAATGGCACTTGCAGCAAAAGAAGACATCCTCACAATAGCGGTCTGATTGTCAGTAATATTCGCGGCATCAACAGAGCCTTTCAGGTATCTGGCTTTTTCTTCTACCCTGCTTCTGTCTGCTCCCTTCGGTGGCCCCAGTTCGCCGGTAAAAGCAAACTCTCCTTTCTTTAAAACGCCTTCCAGTCTGCTGTCTGTTTTTATGTCGTTTCTAGCCATATTTCGTTTCTTTTGTTAATTTTTTTTTATTATTGATTTTACCTATAATGTTAATTCTACTTTTACAAGCAAATTCCTCTGTGAACTCAGTCAAACATCATATCCTCCCTTACAATCTTTCTTGGACCTCCATCTCTGTGGGTTGACCAATCTTTAGGCGGTTGATTCTCCAGCAACTTATCCAGTTTATTCAATCGTTTCATGCGATCATATATCTGCTGCCACCCACATTCAATGTTTTCCGGGTCTACTTCGCACATACCTTCAGAACTACCTCCACACGGCCCATTCATAAGACCTTTAGAGCATCTGGCAATCGGACAAATGCCTTCATACTTATCCAACACACATTCGCCGCAGCCTGCGCACCGTTCCGACCATATGCCTTGCTGCATGTTGGCTCCAAAAAACTTGGTATTCACACCTGAACGCACAACCACATCAGGGAACAAATAAGCTATATGTTGAATTCCAACGCCACATCCAACAGACAATACTGCATCGACTTCCTTTATTTTCACTGCAGTGTCTTCATCAAAAAATTCTTCGTCACACTGTCTTGTAATGGTACGCTCCAACACCTCAAGATTTTTGTTTTCCTTTTTGGCTGCTAGTCTTAACTGCTTCGAAAGGATACCTACTTCTTTCTCTCCACCAGTCATACAAACCGTGACGCAAGTTCCGCAACCCAATAGCAGTATTTTGTCGTAATCTTTTACCGCTTCAAATATTTCTTCAAATGGTTTTTGTTCGGCAACAATCATAAGGTTTCCTCCATTTTATTTTATATTCTTTTGTTTTCCTGTAGAAGAACAAATTAAGCTTCAGCAGTTTTTTGTTCTTCCTCTAAAATACTTTTTATCTTATCGGTAAATTCACGGGCCGTCTTAGCAAATAAAGGACCTTCAGAAGCAGCAATATGGTACATATCGAGTTTGTCAGGATTGATTCCTGCTTCTTCAAGCTTCTTTTTTGCAAACTCAACTCTTTTTTTTGCCCTGATATTTCCTTCCAGAAAATGGCAACTGCCCACTTCACAGCCAGCCACCATCACCCCGTCAGCTTCATCAACAAATGCCTGAAGCAACATATTCACATCCACTTTGCCTGTACAGGGTAAACGCACAATGTGAATATTGGTCGGGTACTGCTGCCGCATTGTCCCTGCCAGGTCAGCAGCAGTAAAAGCACAATAATGACAACAAAAAGCAATTATTTTCGGTTCTTTTTCTTTCATAGTTCTTTATTTAACTTCTGTAACTTCTTCAACATCCTCTTCCAAAATATTATTAAATAGCGCATTCTCCTGTGCATCGGTAAAAGTAAGCAGTTGAATGGCTTTTGCCGGGCAGGCTGCCGCACAGTTTCCACATCCCTGGCACTTGGCCGGGTCAATTTCTGCTTTGCCGTTGTCATTGACAAACGGTGCATCAAACACACACTCCCTTAAACAAGTCAGGCAGGAAGCACATTTGTCTTCATCAATAACAGAAACCACACCGCCCACTTCGAGGGTGTCTTTTGAAAGAATAGTGGCTGCCCTGCCTGCGGCTGCCAGGGCCTGGGTAATGTTCTCCTCTGTATTCTTTGGCGAATGAGCCAGACCACATACAAAAACCCCTTCACTTGCAAAGTCGACCGGACGTAACTTGACATGAGCCTCCATAAAATTTCCATGTTCATCAAGCGGCAATTTCATTAACTCCGACAGATGATGATTCTCTTTTTCATTAGCCACAATTCCGGCACTCAGCACGACTAAATTCGCATTAATGGAGATGCGCTGGTTTATAACCGTATCTTTCACATGAATTGACAATTTCCCATCTTCATCATTTACTTCAGGGTATTCTTTATCAGGGAAATGAATGAATTTAACTCCCAGCTCTCTCGCCTTTCGGTAGAAAACTTCACGGTAAGTATATGTTCTCAAGTCCCTGTAGAGAATATAAACATCTGCTTCCGGGTCCTTCTCTTTAATATTGATTGCATTTTTAATGGCTTCACTGCAACAAACCCTTGAGCAATAGTTGTGTTTCTCATCCCTGCTGCCCACACACTGAATCATGGCAACCGTTCCAAATTGATCTCTTTTATCAATCTCGAACTCCATATCCCGCTGGGTTTTTACCCTGTCATCTTTCCCGTAAAGAAAACTCTCAGGCTTATATTCCTGTGCACCTGTAGCAATAATTATTACGCCATGTTCCACTTCAGTTTTTCTTTCACCACTCAAGACTGTTGTGAAATTTCCAATTGAACCATTTACCGACTCAACTTTTGTATTTGCATGGATATCTATCAGTTCATTTTCCTGAACTTGCTGTATTTTGTTTTTCAGAAAACTCTGCCAGTCTTCACCGTCAAGCTCCATTTTCAGATACACCATATTTCCTCCCAGATTCTCCTCTTTCTCGACCAGATAAACTTTGAAACCCTGGTTGGCAAGCGACAATGAAGCAGTCATGCCGGATATGCCTCCTCCAATCACAACGGCAGCTTTATTTATAGAAATGCTTTTCAATTTTAGCGGTTCGAGGTGTTTAGACTTTCCAACACTTCCCCGTACCAGGCTCTTGGCTTTTTTCGTAGCTTTTTCAGGTTCATTTTGATGTACCCATGAACACTGCTCCCGGATATCCGTCATCTCAAACATATATTTGTTCAATCCGGCTTCACGAAGTGTTTCCTGGAACAATGCCTCGTGTGTTCTCGGGGTACATGAGGCCACAATCACCCGGTTCAGATCCTTCTCATCAATAATCTCTTTCATCCTTTTTTGTGTATCCTGCGAGCAGGTGTACAAAGTATGTTCTGCATGAACAACACCCGGAATTTTAGTGATGTATTCCGATACTTTTTCCACATCAACCACCGAAGCGATGTTAATTCCGCAATGACAAACAAATACGCCAATTCTGGGTTCTACATCTTTCACCTGTTTCTCTACCGGGTATTCTTTCACAGAAGCTTCCGTGTTTCGAACCTTCTTAAGCATTTCACTACAAAGCGAAGCAGCTGCACTTCCCTGCATCACGGTTTCAGGAATATCTTTAGGTCCATTACCGGCCCCACACAAGTATATTCCTTCCCTGCTCGATGACAGTGGTTCCAATGTTTTCTCTTCAAAAAAACCAAACTTATTCTGCTTGATTCCCAAAATATTACTGGTTAAGGTATTAGCAGGATTCGCGAGAAGACCGACTGACAGAACCACCATATCAAATTCTTCCTCTTTATAATTTCCATATTCAATAAAACTAAGTTCTAAGTTCCTTGACAGTGGATTCTCTTTTACAGAAGAAATTTGACTCCGCACGAACCGTACGCCTGACTCGTACCTGGCCTGTTCATAAAAACTCTCAAATCCTTTTCCGAAAGCACGGATATCAATATAAAATATCGTAGGTTCAATTTCAGGATCATGCTCTTTGGCAATCATTGCTTCTTTAATAGCATACATGCAACAAACAGAAGAGCAGTAATCATTTCCTGTAGTTACATCCCTTGATCCTACACACTGGATCCAGGCGATCTTTTTCGGATTCTTTCCATCATAAGGACGCTTTACATGACCTTCATAGGGCCCTGAAGCGCTCAATATTCGCTCAAATTGTATACTTGTAATCACATTCGGATAAATACCATACCCGTATTCAGGTTTCTTTTTGGCATCAAAAGGCGTAAAACCTCCGGTAGCAATCACGGCTCCTACCCGGACCTGTCTTTTTTCATCCTTCTGGTCGTGCCTGATTGCTTCAGCCTTACAGGTTCTTACACACTCCATACATTCGGCACAGCTTGCACATTGCAGACATCTTTTGGCTTCACGTATTGCCTCTTCTTCTGTAAAAGCCTTTTCTATCTCAGTAAAATTGTTGTTTCTTTTTTCCGGTTCAGCAACGGAAGTATGTGTACGTTCCTTCTTGCTCTTATCCACATCATCGGGCAGTTCAGCAGAAGGACCTGTCTTCATAACCGGTTCCCGATTGGCTCTTAAATCTTCTTTATCAATATAGCGGGCGATAGATTCAGCAGCTCTGTGTCCCTGAGCTACAGATTCAACCAGGGAAGAAGGTCCCAGTACCACATCTCCACCAGCAAAAATACCTTTTTTTGATGACTCAAGTGTTAAAGGGTCACTGCTGAGCAATCCATTCTCTATTTCTATTTCATCCTTAATTCCTTCAAAATCACACTCCTGCCCTGTAGCCGGGATAATGGTATCCGCTTCAATGATATTTTTCTGGTCAGGGTCTACCTCCAAAGATCTTTTTCCGTCCTTTTTGTAGATTGTCACAC